>NZ_JBMERN010000093.1:0-14432 GCF_049310965.1 Loktanella sp. DJP18
CGAGGCATTCTTATGCAGCGTTCTCAATGGGCTGTAAGAGGCATGATGCCAAACGCGATTGCCCTGACCCTTGCGACGGCGTTCAAGTCTCCATTGTGCGAGGGGCGACGACTTGCTCCATAAGTGCGTTGTTCCATACGCCGCCGACGCTGAAATGCGCCGTAGCACCTAAAAGCGCACCTTCGATGAGGTTATGGTTCACGTAGGCATACACTCCTGGCTGCTCAAACGTATACATGGCGGCTACCGCACTGCCGCCACGGACGAACCAAGTCTCCATCCCGGTCAGTGGTGGATCGCTGAAGGAACTTTCCCAGACAAACGCGCCATGTCCACCGATCAGATGCGGACGGCTGTCGCGATTGCACTGGTTGTGGATCATCAGCACGGTCTGACCCACCTCTGCGGTAATTGCCCGATTGCCGGTGAGTGCACCGACAGCGCCATTGAACACCACATGACTGGGCGTGAGGGTGCGCATGGCGGCAAGTGAATCTGCATAATCGTCACCGGCATGACGGTAGGTCCGATAGGTGCCATCTTCGTCCATTGGCAAGTAATAGTCCTGCTCACCGATATAGGCAATCTTGTCGTAGGACAGGGCGTTGCCATCACGGTCTTTGAGACCGTCGCGCGGCAGGACCATGACAGCACCGTTCATGCCGTGGCAAACGTGGTAGGGGATCATCGCGCCACCGGGCGCGCAGTGGTAAGTGAAGCATCCGGCTTTCGTCGCCTTCCAGCGCAAAACGGTCTCTTCACCGGGGTAGATATGGGTCAGCGCACCGCCTCCCAAAGCACCGGTCGCGGCGTGAAAGTCGATGTTGTGCTCCAGAACATTGCGCGTATGGCTTCTGAGCGTCAGCTCGACGTAGTCTCCCTCATGCACGATGATCAACGGGCCGGGGACCGAGCCGTTGTAGGTCATTGCCCAGATCGACGCGCCGGTATCTTCGTCGACCACCATGAGCCGTTCGTCGACCGTCAACTCGATCTCGACGATTTTCGGCTGACCCGTTGCAACCTGATCGTGGTCGGGCGCATAGGGTGGCCGTACAAGACGTTGTTGTACGCGCTCGTAACCCGACAGATCGACGGGTTCCGCCTCGGCCATTTGCTGGGCCTGCGCCTGTACGAAAGCATTGTCCGGCATGCGTAAAGATGGCGTCGATAACGGGCGGCGCATCGGAGCGGCCGCGACAAAGGTGCCGGTCATCGCCGCAGCGCCGGCCAGTGCAGTCCCGCGCAAGACGTTACGGCGGCTCGTGTTCAGCGCACCGGTTTTCGTGTCATGTAACATGCTGTGTTTCCTTGATTCAGGCTGCTGACGCACGGGTGTAGTGTGTGCAAACCGGCGTGAATGAGTTCAGAGACCTTCAAGTTGCGCGGTAAGACGCTCTTTTGCGCGCGGTGGCAGGCGGCCTTCGAGGTATCCATCTGGCGGGGTCTTCTCCGCGCCGACAGCAATCGTCATGACCATCCCCATGGCAAAATGAGGGAGGCATTTGACGGCATAGAAACCTTCGACATCCAACTGGACCTCGATCTCCTCGTTGATTTTTCCCTGGAAGGGCTCAGCCCCGTCGGGGATCATGCCGTCAACGATCTCGGCATTGTGCCCCTTGTCGGTCGCAATGAATTTGACTGTGTCACCGGGGGCGATCCGCAAGAAGGCGGGCTCGAATACCATCGTTTCCGTGCCGCTACGATCAAGCATCTGCACCTCGTAGGTTTCGGCCACAGCACTTCCGGCAAGAAGTGCCCCTGTTGCGAGACCCATGATAATTTGCTTGAGCATGTCGAATTCCTTCCAAGTCTGAATTTCAAGACAACGATAGGCCGTCGATGCAAAGCCACTTTGATCTAGCGCAAACATCTTAAAAAACTTCCAAATGTGTTCGAACAGCACATACGCGGCCTGCGGCCTTTACTCTGCACCACGAAGGGCGGTCCGGTGGGCCAGGGATCAAAACCGTTAGTGATATCTCGCGTTTACCTGTAGACGCATGGTGTGGACACTTGGGCCTTCGCAAATGCGCGAGCCCACAGACAATGGCTGCGCATTTCCTTTTTAGGTAAAGGCCGAGTGTCGGTGCTACCGCCATATGAGAGGACGTTGTCATGCGGCTCGACATACACAATTCCGATATACCAGTGCTGTGTCAGGCCTGCGAAGCGCGCCACAGGGGCATTTGTGGGGCGCTCGACCCTAAACAGCTCCAGCAGCTCGGGCGCCAGACGGGGCGGCGGGAGGTCGAGGCAGGAACCGAACTCGTCGCGGCAGGTATTCCGACCGACGGATACGCAAACATCCTGAGTGGGATCGTCAAATTGAGCAAGCTGATGGCCGACGGACGTCAGCAGATTGTCGGACTTCAGTTTGCGCCCGATTTCGTAGGACGCCCTTTTGCAACCAGCAGCGACGTCAGCGCCGAGGCGGCGAGCACCGTGCGCGTTTGCACTTTTCCGCGCAGCGCCCTGGAAGACATGGTCCGTCAATCGCCGGGCCTGGAACATCGCCTGCACGAGCAAGCCTTGCGCGAGCTGGATGACGCGCGTGAGTGGATGATGACCCTAGGTCAAAGGTCAGCGGCAGAGAAGGTCGCAACGTTCCTGTTACTCCTGTCCCGTCATGTCGATCCTCTGGTGGAAGGCTATTCTGATCATCTGGAAATTCCGCTTAAGCGGTCGGACATCGCGGACTTTCTGGGACTGACGGTCGAAACGGTCAGCAGACATCTGACGCAACTGCGCAAGGCAGGTGTTCTGACAATTCAGAGGAACCGCTTGGTCACTATAAATGATTTCAGTGCGCTGGAGACTGTGGCAGGTTTATGATGTTCGAGACCGCGTCCGTGCGGCGGTACAGCGGCAACACATAGTCTCGATCGAAAGCCAGGTGCCGTCGCAGTGCCATGAAAAGGCCCCGCAGCAGATAGCCAAACTCTTCGACATCCTTGCGCTTTTGCAGAATGACGAAGGCCATGATTGCATCTTTTACCTCGCAGGCCTGTTCCTCATCTTCGACGTGTTCGGCCCGTAATCGCGTGATGGTAGAAAGCATGTCCGGGCATGCAGTCAAAAGAGCCGGAAAAATGAAGGTCTCTTCCATCTGGTGGCAGTTGTGCAAAGTCTCCTGAAGTGTTTCCGCCAACAGCGTCGCGGCCCTTGTATCGACACGTGATGGCAGGGCATCGGCCAGTGTTTCGAGTGCGCAGCAGAGGTCGACCTGTTGCGCCAGACACGTCTCAAACCGCGCGGCACCTATATGGCCAATTTCACTGCTGGGTCCACGCAAGGTTGTTACTCCTGTGCCTGACCGGACGGTGCCGGACGGACTGGCAGCTTACTGTCATAATCCCTGAGAACTTTGATACATATCAATCGATGCCCCGAACCTTCGTGTAAAACTTGGAGTCACATGAAGAGTAATCAGGAGTGGACAGGGTGTCAGGGATCGGAACACATCCGCGGACATGCAGCGGCGACGTTTTACAGTCGTCTTCGCGTGGATGGCGGGAAGCCGAGGCCCGTACCGCTGTGCGGATGCTGGCCGACGGACGGGGACAGTGCGTGCTGTCGATCCCGGAGCTGCGATGCGGGGGGTGCGTCGCCACGATTGAGCGTGCTCTGAATGGACGTCATGACGTCGTATCTGCCAGGGTAAACCTGACCTTGAAGCAGGCGGTTGTGACCTTCACTAACGTAGACACAGATCCTACTTCCGTTATCTCAGCGCTTAGCCTGCTTGGATATGCAGCAATACCCGCGGACGTGGCGCAATCGGACGAAGACGATACCGACAAGGTGGGCCGCGGCCTGTTACGCGCGATCGCCGTGGCCGGGTTCGGGGCGATGAACATTATGCTATTGTCAGTTGCCGTCTGGTCGGGTGCTGCAGGTGAGACGCGAGACACGTTTCATCTGATTTCGGCGCTGATCGCCATCCCTGTCGTGACCTATGCCGGTCAACCGTTTTTTCGCTCAGCGTTGCAAGCCTTGCGGGTGGGGCGGCTCAATATGGATGTGCCGATCGCTGTCGCTGTCGTGTTGGCGTTGGCGTTGAGCTTGGTCGAGACAATGTGGGGCGGGGAACAAGCCTTTTTCGACGCCGCCGTGACCTTGCTCTTCTTCCTTCTGTCGGGCCGATACCTTGATCATCTGATGCGGGAGCGTGCGCGCAGTGCGGTCTCCGGGCTGGCGCGATTGTCGCCACGCGGAGCGATGCTGCGCCAGTCCGATGGGACGCTGACCTATGTGCCGCTGAGCGCCATTGCCCCCGGCGCCATCATAGCGATTGGCCCGGATGAGCGTGTGCCGGTCGATGTGCAGATCATTTCAGGCTCTACTGATCTGGACCGATCCCTTGTGACCGGCGAAGCGATGCCGGTGCCGGCTGGCTTTGGTGACACGTTGGAGGCCGGAACGTTGAACCTGACCGGTGCCGTCGAGGCAGAAGTCCTGCGGTCCGCAAACGAGTCATTCCTCGCGCAGATGATGCGCATGCAGTCAGAGGCCGAGACCGGTCGTGGCACCTACGTGCGCATCGCCGATCGCGCCGCGCGGCTCTATGCGCCGGTCGTGCATCTGCTGGCACTGGCGACATTTATCGGCTGGGTCCTAGCAACAGGCGACTGGCACACGTCGGCCTTTGTTGCGATCAGCGTTCTGATCATCACGTGTCCCTGTGCGCTGGGTCTGGCTGTGCCCGTAGCGCATGTCGTGGCCTCCGGACGCCTGATGCGCATGGGCATCCTGATGAAAGATGGATCGGCGCTGGAGCGGCTGGCGGATGTCGACCGCGTGGTATTCGACAAGACGGGAACGCTGACCATGGGCACAGCAGCGGTAGGTTTCGGCCCCGATGATCCTGCGCTCCGCACCGCGGCCAAGGCTTTGGCTCTGAAGTCGGTCCATCCTGCCGCCCGTGCGATTGCGATGAGTATCGCTGAATTGCCTTGCCAACTGGACGATGCAACTGAAGTGCCGGGGTTCGGCATCGCAGGTTGCGTTGGCGGACGTGCCGTGCGGCTGGGCCGCGCGGACTGGGTCGCAGAGTTCAGTGTGCAAGCCAAAGGTCGAGCAAGTCCTGTCTTCGCTTTTGCGGATGGACCTGCGATGTCGTTCGACCTGATAGAGACACTGCGTCCCGGTGCGGTTGATGCGATCAGCTCATTTTCCGCAGCAGGCATCCCCGTCGCCATGCTCTCTGGCGATATCGCGGCGCGGGCAAACAGCATCGCGAAACAACTGGACATCGCCGACGTGAGGTCGGACGAAACACCCACCGACAAGATCGCGGCGCTCAATGCCATGCGCGACGATGGCTACCGTGCCCTCATGGTCGGTGACGGATTGAACGATGCGGCGGCGCTGGCGGCCGCACATGTTTCAATAGCCCCGTCGAGTGCGTCGGATGCTGGCCGGACGGCGGCCGATTTCATCTTTCTACGTGACGGACTCGACGCGGTCCCGGCGGCATGGCGCGTGGCGCGCGATACGGCCCGGATCGTCCGTCAGAATTTTGGCCTGGCCATTGTCTACAACTGCCTAGCGATCCCGCTGGCGATGGCGGGTCTGGTTACGCCGCTGATCGCAGCGATTGCGATGTCGGCCTCGTCTGTTGTGGTGATCGGCAATGCGCTCCGCCTCAACCGGCCGGTCAGGCCGCGCCCGGTCCCAGTGTATGGCCTAATGTCTGGCGCGCGCCGGGCAAAGGTGGCCGCATGACTATCCTGCTGTTCCTGATCCCGACCACGTTGTTCATGGGGGGCGTCGGACTAAGCGTATTCTTTTGGTCGCTGCGCAGCAATCAATACGACGACCTGTCCGGCGACGCCGAGCGCATTCTTTACGACGACGACCGCCCCCTTCCGGCTGCACCCGGTCAAACGTTTCAACCGACCAAGGAAACCGCTTTATGATGTCTAACCTCACCAGCACCGAACGCGCGAGGGCGATGCTTATCACAGGCGCGGGCGTGTTGATCGGCCTGACGATGGCCGCGGTGGGTCGCAATGACCCGATGGGCGCACATGGATGGCTGATCCTGGTGTTCTGCGGCGTGCTGTTCTTTCTCGTTGGCCAAAAGCTTTACGATGCAGAGCCTGTCGAGGACCGCAGCACATCCTATTATGACGATCCTACGAAGGTTGGAATCCTTCTCGCCCTGTTCTGGGCCGTCGTCGCGATGGGCATGGGCGTCTGGGTTGCGTCGCAGCTGGCTTGGCCCAATCTGCGGTTCGATGCCGCATGGTCGGGCTTTGGCCGCATCCGCCCGGTGCATACGTCCGGTGTGATCTTCGGCTTTGGCGGCAATGCCCTGATTGCCACATCCTATCACATCATGCAGCGCACCAGCCGTGCACGGATGCCGGATCAGGTCTCACCCTGGTTCGTGCTGCTGGGGTTCAACCTGTTTTGCGTTGTTGCCGCCAGCGGCTATCTAATGGGCATCACCCAATCCAAGGAGTACGCAGAGCCGGAATGGTACGCCGACCTGTGGTTGGTCATCGTCTGGGTGGTTTATTTTGTACTCTACATCCGCACACTTGCCCGCCGGAATGAGCCGCACATCTACGTCGCCAACTGGTATTACCTGTCGTTCATCCTGGTCGTGGCGATCCTGCACATCGTCAACAATCTGGCCATTCCGGCGTCGTTCTCGGGGGCCAAAAGCTATTCAGCCTTCTCGGGCGTGCAGGATGCGATGGTGCAGTGGTGGTATGGCCATAACGCGGTCGCCTTCTTTCTGACCACCGGCTTTCTCGGCATGCTTTATTATTTCCTGCCAAAGCGGGCAGGGCGGCCAATCTATTCCTACCGCCTGTCGATCCTGTCGTTCTGGGGGATCGTATTTTTCTACATCTGGGTCGGATCGCACCACCTGCACTACACCGCATTGCCGCAGTGGGTGCAGACGCTGGGTGTGACGTTCTCGGTCATGCTGCTGGTGCCCAGCTGGGCCTCGGCCGGCAACGCGCTGATGACCCTCAACGGGGCGTGGCACAAGGTCCGCGACGATGCCACTCTGCGCTTCATGATGGTGGCCGCCGTGTTCTACGGGTTGTCGACATTCGAGGGGTCGTTCATGGCGATCCGCCCGGTCAACGCCCTGTCGCACTATACCGACTGGACTGTCGGTCATGTCCATTCCGGGGCGATGGGATGGGTCGCGATGATCACGTTCGGGTCGATCTATGCGCTGACGCCCATGCTGTGGCGACGCGAGACGATGTATTCCTGGAAAGCGGTCGAGTGGCACTTCTGGTTGGCCCTGTCGGGGACGGTCATCTACGTCTTTGCGATGTGGAACGGCGGCATCACCCAAGGTCTGATGTGGCGGACATATACCGAGAGCGGCACGCTTCGCTTTTCCTTTGTCGATACGCTGATCGCGATGCATCCCTACTATATCGCAAGGGCCTTTGGCGGGCTGCTGTTCTTTATGGGTGCCTGCATCTGCTTCTGGAATGTGGTGATGACGATCCGGCGCGTGCCGCATCACGCCCCGGCGATCGATTATCCCACCAATTCCGAAGCCATGGAGCCGGCAGTGCCGGCGGCGGAGTAAGCTCATGTTGAAAACCCTTCTCAAACCCTTCGCCCGTGTCTTCGAGTTTCAGGCCAAAACCCATTACCGGATGGAACGGCATTCGATGGCGCTAACCGCTGGCATCATCCTGGCCGCCGGCGTTGGCGGCTTTGTCGAAATCGCACCCTTGTTTACCATCGACGAAACGGTCGAGGATGTGGCCGACATGCGGGTCTACACACCGCTGGAACAGGCCGGGCGCGATATCTACATCCGCGAGGGATGCTATGCCTGCCATAGCCAGATGATCCGCACGCTGCGCGACGAGGTGGAACGCTACGGTCCCTATTCGCTGGCCGTGGAGTCGAAATACGACCACCCGATGCTGTGGGGATCAAAGCGCACGGGACCGGACCTCGCGCGGGTCGGAGACAAGTACTCCGATGACTGGCAGGTGCGTCATCTGATCAATCCGCGCGATCTGGTGCCGCAATCCGTGATGCCACAATACGCCTTTCTGCTGGCGACCCCGCTGAGCACCGACGACCTGCCGAGCAGGCTCGATGCGCTGCGCATGGTGGGCGTGCCCTATACCGATGACATGATCGCCAACGCGGCCGACGATGCGCTGGGGCAGGCGCGGCCCGATGGTGACCGCGCGAGTGGTGTGCTGGACCGATACGGTGAAGCGACCGCCGTGCGCGCCTTTGACGGGCAAGCCGATCGTCTGACCGAGATGGACGCGCTGGTCGCGTATCTCCAGATCCTCGGCAATCTGACCGATGTGGCGCAGAACACCCAGCCGATGGCAGAGGAGTAGATGATGGATATGACCCACGAATGGTATGTCGCGCTGTCCAAGTCGTTTGGCCTGTTCTGGCTGCTTGGCCTGTCGGTTGCGATCACGGCCTATGCCTTCTGGCCTTCGCTTGGCGGACGTTTCGACAAGGCCGCAAAAAGCATTCTCGACGATGAGGACGGGCCAGCGCAGCCCACCGCGACCAAGCCGGAGGACGAGGCATGTCGGTAAAGGATCGCGACCCACTGACGGGACACCAGACGACCGGTCATGAATGGAACGGCATCACGGAGCTGAACACTCGTGTGCCTCCGATTGTGTGGTTCTTCATCATCGTGACACACCTGTTCGCGCTGATCATGTGGATACTTCTTCCGACATGGCCGCTGGTCACGACCTATACAAAAGGCATTCTTGGGTTCGATCAGCGCGAGGTGGTCGAACAGGACATCGTGCTTGCGCATATCGCCCGTGCGGACTGGACTGACCGCATCGCGACCCTGCCTGCCGATGACATCCTGAACGATACGGAACTCATGGCCCGCGTGACCGGGACGGCTCACCAGATTTTCGGCGATAACTGCGCTGGCTGCCATGGGACTAATGCGGCTGGTGGCCCCGGGTTTCCCAGTCTCATCGACACCGCCTGGCTGTGGGGCGGTGACACCGACACGATCATGGAGACGCTGCGCGTCGGCATCAATTCGACGCACCCCGAAACGCGCTATGCGCAGATGCTGGCGTTTGGTCGTGACGGTATCCTGCCGCGCGACGATATCCGGCTGGTCGTCGACTACGTCCAATCCTTGTCTGGTGCGGCCGCACCTGCGGATCGTATCGCTGCGGGAGGCGAGATTTTCGCGAACAACTGCGCGGCTTGTCACGGAGAAAATGGCCTCGGCAATACAGATCTCGGCGCACCAAATCTGGCCGACGCGGTCTGGATCTATGGTGGCGACGACATGGCGATGTACCAGACCATCTGGGCTGGACGGCAAGGCTGGATGCCCACATGGGAGGGTCGCTTATCCCTGACGGAGCGCAAGATTCTCGCCGTTTACCTGCAACATCTTGGTCAGGAGGCCCGGCAATGACGGACATCATCCGCCCGCATGCAGCCCGCCCCGACCGCTTCTGGACGGGCCCGCGCCTGTTTGCGATCGCGGCCACCGCTGCCGTGATGCTCCTGTTCATTGGGGCCAACGCACATCTGATCGCGGTATCATTCGCGTCGAAACCCGATTGTGTTCTGCAACCCGCAAAGGAAGGCGTCGTGGTCTACAGCGCGGCGAAACCATCATGTTGAGCGATCACACCAAAGACACTGACGCCCCTCCGCCGCCGGACAATCCCCATGCCAACGATGGTATCCCAAAAATCGTGCCACCTCTGCCACGGGAGAACCGGCGGGCGCGCGAGCTGCCGTGGCGCACCGCGTTTGACTGGCTGCGGGCCGGGTGGTCCGACCTGTGGCGTAACCCTTTGCCAAGTCTGCTCTACGGCGTCGGAATCTTTGCCGTTTCAGCCCTGATCGTGTGGGCTTTGATACGTTTTGACTATGGCTATGTCCTTCTCCCCGCGCTTGCCGGTTTCATGGTCATCGGTCCGTTGATCGCAAATGGTCTCTATGAGAAAAGCCGCCGTCTGGAAACGGGCACGCCGATCAGCTTTGTACAAATGATCTTTGTCAGACCCCGATCCGGCTATCAGGCCCTATTCATGGGCGTGCTGCTTTTGGGTCTGTTTCTTTTGTGGATGCGTGCTGCGGTTCTGATCTGGGCTTTGTTTTTTGGCATCGTCCCATTTCCAGGGACTGATCAGATCTTGCCTATGCTGTTTCTGACGCCGATCGGCTGGTCCGTCTTACTGGTCGGCAGTGCCGTTGGATCGCTGTTTGCAGCGTTTTCCTTTGCCATCAGCGTTTTTGCCGTGCCGATGCTTTTGACGGAACGGACCGATGCCATGTCGGCATTGGGGATCAGTATGGCCATGGTGTGGAACAACCTGACCGTCATGCTGGCGTGGGGTGTCATTGTCCTCGTGTTATTCCTGATCTCAATGCTGACAGGATTTTTGGGTTTGATCCTGATCTTTCCGCTTTTAGGACACGCCACTTGGCACGCGTATCGTGAAATCCGCGGCGACATCGCTCCCGAAGGCGACGCTGAGCGCATGTTTATCCGCCCGGCATGAAAGTGGCATATCGAAGCATTTCAACATTCCGCGGCGTCGACACCGCACCCGGTCATTGGGAGACAAAGACATGCTGATTGAAGGACTATTGCAGACTGCACTGAAGAGGCTCGTCACCATCCGCGATGATGCCAGACTGATCGAAGCGGCCAAGCTTTTGACCGGTCAGACCGACCTTGTGGTCGTGTGCGACGGTGACGGTATCTTGCGAGGTGTCGTCACGAAAACGGATGTCGTGAGGCAGATCAGCACCTGCAAGGGCGCGACCTGCTTGTGCCCCGTCTCGACCGTCATGACACGCGATGTGGCATCGTGCCAGGGCGCAGATCAATTGAAAACCGTGTCCGAATTGATGAAGCAGCGACATCTGAAAAACATTCCTGCGGTGGATGCGGACAATCGGCCGATTGGCGTGCTGACCGCCCGGATCATTCTTCGCGCCCTGTTAGGCGACGCCGAGTATGAAGAAGCGCAGATGATCGAATTCGTGAAAGGTGTCGGCTACCGGTAAACTTTATCCAAACCCTATTCAGCACGGCCAAGTGGAGATCCTGATGTCCGACCCCGATCTGACCTTTAAGACTACCGAACTGCATAAACTTGTTTTGTCGCGATGGGAAAATGAAGGCGGTGCTACGACTGAAATGGCGTTCGAGCCGAGCGCTGAGGTTCCCGACTTGACCAATGCCGAACTTGTTCATCTGCGCATGCGAGTGATCGCGCTTGAGAACCTGATGATCGCCGTTCTGGCTGAAGGCTCCGATCAACAGCGGCAGCTCGCACTCGATATGGGGGGGTATATTGCACCACGGGCCGGTGCGACACAGCATCCCCTGACAGTTCAGGCATCCCATCACATGACGGATCTGGTGCACCGCGCCGATCACTTCCGGACCGCGACCTTCGCGACAAAGCCTTATAAGAGCACGCCTGTGTTCGACGAGGTCACTCTGCCTGCGGCGCTGCGCAAAGAGCATCGCACAAAGGAAGGCGTTTGGGGTGTCATTCAGGTCTTGGAAGGACGCTTGCGATATCGGGTGATTGATCCAGAGACAGAGACGATCCTTGATCCGGAGCATCCCGGCCTGATACTCCCTGACCAGCCCCATTTCGTGGAGCCGCTTGGGCGCATGCGCATGCGGGTCGATTTCTATGCCAGTCCGCCGGACGTCCTGTCGACGTGACGATGCCAAACCGCTTTGAAGTGATGCGGGCACACTCAGAAAATGTGCTGTTTCAAATGCCGCCCAGGTAGGGCACCGGGCCAGCGTTTTCGTTCTGCGGTAGGCCAAAGCTCAACCCCCGCCCGATCCGGTGCGCCAGCGCGGACCATGCCTGTGCGAGGTGCTGCGGTAATTCTTCAGCCAGCACAGCGTCGAATATCGACAGCCAGACCGGGAAGTGTTGCGCCTTGACGTCGCCTGCGGCCCTGTGAACCTGCATCGGGTTGCCGTCATAGCAGCGTTGCAGCAACAGGGCATTTCGCCAAAACCGTCCGATTTTTTCTTCGTGCATCGGCCAGTCCGCCACGTGACCTGCAAAGACGGGCCCAAGGGCCGGATGTGCCCGGACACGCTGATAGAATTGCGACACGACACGGTCGATCTGTGCCTCGGAGACGGGGATGCGCGGTGGCATGGTCACACCACGACGATCCAGACGACGATCAGGCTCGCCACCAGGTAGACAAGCGTATTGACCATCCAGCGAATCAGGCCGGCCTCGCCTTCAGGATCAACGCCGAGGCGTTCGCAGGCCTTGGTGCCGGGCCACAGGAATATCTCTGACATCGTCATGGTTTGGACTCCTTCATGAGTATCGCGTTGCGATCAAGTTGTGGGTCGTGCTGCGTCGTGTGCCGGAAACAGCGTCATAAAAGCTGTTCCGCTTTGGCAAAGCTCGGCCAGCGTGTAGCGGTCGATGACAGCGAGAAAGGCGTTGGTGGCTTCCTCCAGAACGGGGTTCAGTCCGCAGCCCGGTGCGATGATGCAGTTCGCGCAATCGGCCATCGTGAAGTTGTCTTCCGTCGCGCGGACAACTTCGCCAACCGTGATGTCGGACGCCGGGCGCGCCAGTTGGATGCCACCGTTTCGGCCCCGCAGACTTTGCACAAAACCCAGGCGTCCAAGGTCGTGGACGACCTTGGTCAGATGATTGTGCGATATGCCGTAGTCAGAAGAGATTTTCGAGATCGCACAGAACTGGTCAGGCTGGGCCGCGAGGTACATCAGGACGCGCAGGGCGTAATCCGTATATCGCGTCAGCCGCATCGCATCGTGCCGATGTCTTGAGAATACATGTATTGTCCTTGCATGTTTCAGGGCATCGCGTATGACGGAACTTATACATGTATTTTTTTTACATGTATAGTCTTTAGTACGCAGCGAAGAGAGCTTTGACATGACAGCAGCACTGAGCCAGCAAACCATCAATATCGTGAAGTCGACCGTGCCCGCGCTGGAGGCGCACGGCGTCTCGATCACCCGAAACATGTATGAGCGGCTGTTTCGCGACGACACAATCAAGGCGCTGTTCAATCAAACCCACCATGGCGAGACAGGGTCACAACCTAAGGCGCTGGCAGGGGCCGTTCTCGCCTATGCGCGTAACATTGACAGGCTTGAACAGCTTGGATCCGCCGTCGAAATGATTGCGCAGAAACATGTGGGACTGCAAATTCAGCCCGAACACTATCCCTTTGTCGCAGATGCATTGCTGGCTGCAATCGCAGATGTCCTGGGCGACGCCGCAACGGATGAGATCATGACAGCATGGGGCGAAGCGTACTGGTCACTGGCCGGGATCCTGATGGGACGCGAACAAACGCTTTATACCAATGCTGCAACCGCGACCGGAGGGTGGAGCGGATGGCGGGACTTTGTCGTGGCGAACCGACACATCGAAAGCGATGTCATCACTTCATTCCTGTTGCGCCCGGTCGATGGCAAATCAGTTGCCGCGCATAAGCCCGGTCAATATCTGACCTTCCTGATCGAGCGAACGGGGGGCATGTCCCAACGGCGCAACTACAGCATCTCGGCCGCGCCGAATGGCGAAAACTACCGGATTTCGGTCAAGCGGGAGCCGGGCGGCGTCATATCGGGGTGGCTGCACGAGAGGGCTGTCCCCGGTACGGTCCTCAGGGTTGCCCCGCCAGCGGGTGAGTTTTTCCTTCCGGTCGATCAGACGCGGCCCGTCGTCCTGCTGAGTGGCGGCGTTGGTTTCACGCCTATGGTTGCCATCCTTGAATCGCTAGCGACGCGATCACCGGCAACACCTGTCCATTTCATTCACGGGGCGCTCGACGGATCGGTTCACGCGATGGCGGATCACGTGCGCAGCCTTGGCAAGCAAATTGGTGCACACGTTCGGATCTTCTACGAGACACCGCGGCTGACGGATCGGGGTTATGACGCCGAAGGTCGTATCCCTCTGACTTGGTTGCTAGAGAATACGCCAATCCGCGACGCCGACTACTTTATCTGTGGGCCGACAGCCTTTCTACAATACTTTGTGACGGGCCTCCGTGGCGCAGGGGTCGCACAGGACCGCATTCATTACGAGTATTTTGGTCCGGGCAACGAACTGATGGCAGCATGAGATTACAGGGTTGATGAAAGGCCAACGAAAAAAATGAAGCTCGGTCTAGCGAATGGTCAGGTAACGGTCGATGCCGCCGATTTGGCACCACTGCTCGAAATGGAGCCTGACGTCCTTCGCACGCAAATGCGCGACGGCGACGTGCGCATTTTGTCTGAAACCGGAGAGGGAGACGATGCCGGCAAGCAGCGTGTTACCTTCTGGACAAAGCAGTGGCGGGTGCGATTGACATGTGACGCGGATGGCACTGTTGTGAAGCAGTCCCGCGCCCGGGTCGGTCTGTGACTAAGGCAGACGTCTGAAAGG
>NZ_JBMERN010000094.1:0-14198 GCF_049310965.1 Loktanella sp. DJP18
CACTGTGTGGGCGTCGGTTCGACGAAGCGGAGAATTGTGTATTCATCAGTCGGATACAGGCTGTCAGCACCTGCGAAGAATTCCGCAATAAGGTAGGAAAAGAAGCCGCTGATTGGGAAAAGTGTCTTGCTGAAATTCGGCGTTGTTAGAAATGCTGTTGTAAATCCCACGCACTGCTTCGACCAGGCTTCCAGATCTTCTTCTGTCTGCGGCGGAATTGAAGAGACTGAAAACCCAGCATTCCCGGCGAGCATAAGAAGGTAGTCATGGTCCACTTCGTCATGAGGTGCGACCTCAACGACCACCTCAACGCCCGAAAGACCGTATGCGATGATCGTGTCGATAAGGAGATCCGAGATCTCTCGAGGGCCGGTGCCCTGCCACCGCAGGCCAATGATCTCGAGGCCCTTGGGTGGCGTAAAGCATTCACCATCTACGATCACATCGAATGCGATTGGAAGGCAGATTTTATCATCTAACACGAGGTCTGTAATGTTCATGAAAGATATCTCCTTTTTTTAGATATCGGTTCAAATCCAATAAATCGGAAACAAGTATCATTTGTCAGCGCCAACCGCGTGATCCATGACAGGCATTGTGACAATTGGTATAACAGCTCAGCGTTAAAGAATACCCAGTGCTATCGTCTTCATAATACGGTGTATTGGCGGCAGCGACATCATACGGCGCACCTTTGAGGGATTGAAGTTTTGTAAGATAGGCGCTGGCTTTTGTTGCTGCTTCTCCTTGGACTTGAGCGTAGCGTTCACCCATGAGAAGATTATCAATTTTCACTACGTTTGCGATAACCGCTGTGGACCTCGTGATCATGATCTGTGCTTGCGCACTTGCCATGCCGGCCTTCACCTCTTTCGAGAACTCAGTTGTCGTCGTGGTATCCAGGGTTTTTTGTTCCGCTGCGGCACCTCCAAGAACTTGTAGAGCCGCAGCAATGGATGCGACCGACATAACGACTTTCTTATTTGTGTTCATGATGTGCCTCAATTTTCAAGGTTGGGAAGTTTCCCGACAGCGTAGCGCTATCTTTCTCAGATAGGTCGCTTTGTAGGCCATTCAGAATGGTCGCGGTTTCGAAAAGATCGTATCCGCCAGAGCACTCACCACTTCCATCATCGAAGCTTATGGCCAGGCAGCCAGAAGAACAAATCTTTCGAAATTTGCATTTAAAACAATCAAATTGGCGTAGTTCTCTTATTTTTACCAGATCGCTTCCAAGGTCGAGGTTGTGGTTTGATCTTTTGTTTCCTTGTTCACTTGTAATCGCTGTGCATCCAAATTTGTAGCCATCTGCGTCAATGGTGTGGAACCGTGTGTCGCACATACCGGACCAGCAGCCATGAGATCTAGGCGAGGCGTCCGAGAGAGAGGCCACGCTGTCAGCCATATTTTCAAAAGGTGAGAGAAAAAGCTTCGCGTTTCCATACTGTGACTTGCGAAATGATGTGTAGGCTCGATACCACTTGGACATCAGTCTAGAGTATTCCGCATTGGTTAAGCCAACATCTTTCCAGTTTACCCTTGCATAGCCCGTCTCTGTTATGCGCTCCAAATGAACGTGTTCCACGCCACGATCGAGCCAGTGTTGAAAAAAATCGAATGGGTTCGGGAAGTTTTTGAAGAGCGTTCTTGCAGCGGTCACGACCAAATAAGGTGTTAAGCCCTTGCTGGTCATAAATTTGAGGTTTTCCTCGAAGCGCTTGTTGAATGCATCGTTGCTGTCGATTGCGTGCTTGTTCATGAGACGGATCTTTGGGTCCCAGGATACGCCGACCTCGCCGCCGAAATGTTCGTGATAAAGATCGCACCACGCGTCATCGATCGACATCAAGTTTGTTTGAATGCCATGACGCCAGTCAAATTCTGGACCTTCGCGTTCCAAAATCTGTATCCCGGATCTTATGAAGGCACTTCCCATCAAAGTTGGCTCGCCGCCATGCCATTGCACCAGGATCTTGTCGCCAGTTTTCGCCTTCGATCGCATCAGGTCCGGGACCTTTGCGATATCATCGAGGCTCATTTTCTTGGGGTTTGATGGGATAAAGCAGTGCTGGCAATGCAAATTGCAACCTTCGAAGATCCGCAAGTATATGAGGTGGTCGAAGGCTTGACTTGAAGGCAGACGGCCTGCTTGTTGTGGCTTAGGCATTGTCATTCTTGAGCTCTCTTCAGGTATAACTCTGTAAGATCGTGGTTCTCTTCCATGAACGTTCTCACGTGTCGCAGGTGACGGTTGTATCCTGAGCATTCACCTTCAGTCTCAGGGGTGTTTGGCGTGAGCGGACACCCGCTGCGACAAAACGTATTGAAAGGACAGGTCGGGCAGTCGTCGTTGCGGTGCCCAGAGAGGTGATTTCTGATCCAGGACTTTCGCTTGGTCGAGGCTTCGAATGCATCGAAGCCTCCAGAGACGTTTGAATCGGTTTCGAAGCTGATTTTGTCCGGACATGCGCTTGTTGATCCGTCCGGATTCACAACAATAAAATCTCTGGAGCAAGAGCCACCCCATCTGTCGCCAGGGATATTCATCATGATGCCTGATAGTGCAGCCTGAACTGTGTTAACATTCATGAAAGTTCCCCTCACCAAGAGGGCCATGACTTCATCGAAAACTTCAGTCAAAAATTCTGAGTGTTCTTTGTTTGTCGGCCGCATAGGGTCGAAGCCAGAGTGACTATTGTATCTGTCAATATTCCATTGGAAAAACTTGTTTTCGAGCATCCAGAGCGCAATATGTGGAGCCCGCCCAAGGTCTCCACGTGAGGGAACAACACCAGGGATAATATGGAAATTGCTGCGCCTTGCTGACTCTACTTTATCCAGAAATACGGTATGGTATTTCTCCACATTTCCTTTGATTTTCCGCTGTGAAAAATCAATAGACGTTCCAGTTTGACCATCAAAATATTCAGATATTAGCGATGCCCAAGATTCTTTATATGGGATCAGAGAGGTTTGTATCGTCTGCACTGCGTCGGGCATAAGCTCCCTGACGCGCTCACAAGCTGCTCTGAAGTATTCCTGAGGTAAGGCAAGTGGCTCTCCTCCATGCCAGACAATCAAGGCGCCTGGTGCGCGTTGACGGTCGACCATTTGTCGAATGGTTTTGATTGCACTGTCCAGCGTTTCAAATGTCATTCTTGTCTTGTTCTGGCGGACAGTGATTGGCAGGTAGCAGTGATCGCAGCCCACGTTGCAATAGTCGGAAGGCTTCAAGTATGCGACAACAGGACGACCCGTCCTGTCGTTCGATCGAGCTTTAGTGCCTAGGTCTGGGATGTAGGTCATCAGACTAAATCCACCGGTCCATGAAGTGTTGCAAATGATGGAATATATCCAGATGTTAGAACCGGACGACGCATGTGCGTCAGTCCAGATGCCAGGCCTGATCGCAGGTGGTTTCCTACTATGTCTTTCATTTCATCTACGTCATGTCCGAACTTTTTCAGAGCAGTGTCAGCTTCACCAGTGATGATGCTTTCTTTGATGCGGGAGAAAACGTCTTGCCAGCTTTCACAATAGAAGAACTTGCCGTAGATACCCCGGTCAAAAATGACAGCATCTCGCATGCATCCACCCTCACACTCTGTAAAGTGGATGCAGCTCTGACAGCTCTTGGGCTGGCGGATGCGACGAAGCGTCAGTTTACGTGCTGCCGTTGATGTCATGCACGCTTCGATACCATCGTCAAAGAGGTTGCCAAATCTGAACTCGGGATCGGCTAGGTCTGCAAATTCTCCACAATTGTAGATGTCATAGTTTGGCTCGAGGCCAATGATACTTCCGGTGCAACCTTTCGCCCATGGACAGCGCGCCATCTCTCTTCCTGTTACCTTGAGGAACATCTGGTCGAGCGGCGTGATTAGGAAGTCCGGCGTATCGGAGATCCATCGATCGTAGAGCTCAATCAGCATCCGGCCGTATGTGGAAGGTTCGATCGCCGGGCCCGTGAGCGACACTCGACCAGCGGGATACCTGTAATTGATCCGAATGTCGTATACGCGGCCAAGGCGAGATTCTGTCAGCGCTTGGTCGTAGACATTATGCGCCAAGTGAATGGTGTCTTCGGTAAATGTGCTGATGACTTTTGGGCGCCACCCGTCAGAGAGAATTTTTTTCATTTTGTCCCGATAAACGCGACCATACACGTCCGTTCTTCCGTTGACGCTTCGGCACAGTTCATCGGGGTCCCAGCTAGTCGAAACGGAACCATTAAACACCTCTTTGAAAAGTTCATTCCAGCGATCGTTGTAGGCGAGCATGTTGGATTGCATCGAAAAGCGAACGCCAGGATGCCTGGATGTTGCGTAGGTGTGGGCTTCTTTGTAAAAGGCGGCCCCGAGGAGCATGGGCTCTCCGCCATGCCAGATCAGTGTCGCATTTGGGTGCAACCTCGATTCAAGCGCATCGAAAACCCGTCGAAAATCCGCGATGCTCCATTTTTTTGCCCCGTCAGGCGGCGCGCAGCAATAGCTGCAATCGGCATTGCAACCCTTTGTTGGCTTGATGATAACGGTGCTGATTGTTCGCATGATGACCCCTCTTCACTCAATAACATTGGGTCATAACGCTCTTTTCCAAAACGGTTTTTTGGCTATATCGCATTTTGGAAGGGTGGGTGGCTATATCTCAATTTAAAATGGGGAGGTGAAAGTCACCTCCCCATCCTGCTTCTATTTTAGGCGGTATAATGAACCCTAGTTCTTGTTCATAATGGTGTGGCCAACGATAAGGGCCTCTTGTGGGCCAGCAGCAGTCGCACTCGAGCCCCCGATGAATGTCCCCCCGATTGTCTGACCTTTGGGGCCGAAGAAATTACCCTGGAAGTTGCCGGTTGCGACCTTGCCATTCGCGCTGAGGCCATCGAATGTCGTAGTCCCCACGATTTTACCATTCGCGTCGAAGGTTCCGCTTGACCGAATGCCGATTGTGTCGCGGCCGGCAGAGTACTCGTGGTCACGACTGACGGTGCCGTTGATGGTAATCGTGTTGACGTTGAAGTTCAGATTGGCCGTCGTCTCACCTTCATATAGTCCACTTTCGGCGTCCGTGACTCCATCATACCGCGATACTGAAGCTGCTGCGGCGCCTTTATAGTTGGCTGAACCAGTGATAATACCAAGCTCTGAGGCTGTCGTCTTACGACCAAATACGCCATGCGCCCCGGCGCCGATCTCATCCCTTACGTAGGCGCCCGCATACATTTGACTGTCACCGCGGGGGATGTAGAGAACATGGGTATAGCCTCCGGCAGGCCTTTTCTGCCCAACGTACACCCGTTGGCCGTTAATGCTTTCCTGACCTCCTTCAATGGTTGAACTGCCGTCTGGATATGTCCTGTTTCCATAGTCTGGGTTATGCGATGTTCCGTTGTCCGAGTTCCGCCCAAATGCGTAAAATATTGTCGGAATTTTTGTTGTATCGCCGTCAGTTTCTCCGGACGAGATGACGATCGCGCCGGTCGTCCGGCCAACCGGTCCATTGAAGGTGGTGTCATTATTCTCAGAAGTCGCAAAGCTTGTGAATTCGGTTCTTTCGCCATCTTTTCCAATAACTTTGCGGTTTTGCAAAGCTTGGTAGTCTGTCGAGGTCATGCCCTTCAGTGGAGGGATGAAGGTTTTTGCAGGCTGTGCGCCGCCAGGGGTTGGGCCGCCAGGAGTGGTGGCCCCCATGCAGGCTGCCAGCGAGAGGATCATAGCTGTTGCGCTGATATTGCGCATCAAACGGCTCGTGTTCATGGTTTTACCTCGTTTACGACGGACTTGTCATCGATAATGTTGGCCAACTTTTCACGAGACGAAGTCGAAATTATGAAGAAAAGCCGGTCAGGTTCGTTTTTCTTCTGTTTGACGCGAAATTGTCAGTCCAGCCTGAGCCAGTTCGGTCCGGATGTTTTTTGCATCTGTTCATTTCTTTTTACGACGGGGTTGGAGTTCTTCCCGCCGGTGAAGACGCAGTATGTCGCTGCAAGTCCGGTTGCGACACCTGCGTCAAAGAAAGGCGCTTCGGGATGATCGGAAGTTGCCCTAGGGTAGACCATCCAGTATCCCGAATATCTTCGGGCGAAGAAGTTAAACACTATCGGAATTTCCGCACCAGCATCGAAACCAAACTGCTTTGGGGTTATGATGATTTTCGCCTCATAGCGGTTGTCAGCGGCAGTTTCCTTGTATGATCCATCCTGGCCGGTTCCGTTGCGGACAATTTGCTCTCGCCTGCTATCAGAGCATTCAGGCATTTCTACGCGCGTGCCTGATGAAAAAATACCCATCTTATCCCTGACGTAGTATGTCCCCATGTGTCTCCATTTCGGGAGGATATTTGACAGCGCTCCACCGCAATCGGCGCATGTCACATCCTGAACAGTCACCATCTGAGCTGTGATTTTGCCGTCCGAGATTTCGTATCGTGGGCCCGACCCTCCATCGGGCGCATATCGAATTCTCTTGCCGACGACAACTTCGCCGTTCGCTCGGTTTTGCAAGCGCAGCGCGTCATAAGGGTCGTTGTGCAGTGAGTTGATTTGGTGGGTTCTGATGACATTTGAATACGTTTTGTCGCTGTAGACGTCGCCTGTTCCCACGTTTTGATCGCGGACGCCAGATTGTCCTGTGATCGTGTCTTTGGCGAGAGGACCGAAGCTCGTCCAGTCACCCGTGCTGCCAACCTGGAGGCGGGATTTTGAACCAACGATTATAGGAGCTGACCCCTCGTCGTCGTCGATCCTGATCGTGTTATTTCCTGGGTTAAGCGACAGTGTTCCGGCGGGCTCGAGAAACAGGGTGCCTTTGGCTGTCGTGATGCTCTGGCTGCCGCCATCAAACTGAATACCATTGACACCGGTAATTTGTGCCGGGTCGATGATGTCGTTGTTGGCCATATTGAGATCTGTGTGCATTGTATTCAGCTCAGGATCGCCGAAGTCGTAGCGATAGAGCTGATCTCCATAGACTGAAGAGTCGCCTTTAGTGACAAGCGCAACATAGGCGACGCCATCCAGAGTTGTAGCCGGCGCGCCGTCAAAGTCTGTTGCAGGGAAGGTCGATGCCTGGAACGAGTAGTTTCCGAAAGATCCGCAGATCTGGCCCGGGCTTCTCAATGCAGTTCCTGCATCGTTCTTACACGTAAGATCCTTGGTTGAAACGAAGCCTGCGCCGCCGCCGGCGGTATTGGCGATGCTCGCGCGAAGAGTTCCATCTGTCCCGATCGGACCTTTGGCGTCATGCTCGCCCACGAGGAGGACTTGAAGGGCATTTTCATTGCGTGTTCCGCCGGAGCCGTCAGGAACCTTGTAGGAATATTTCCGAGTCGAAATCTTGTATTCTGTCCTGAAGGCATCCGTTCCGATATTCAAGCCATAGTATGGTTCGAGAACTGTAATCGGCAGTTCCTGGGGTGCGGCAGTGACGAGCGCCTTGAAGTTATCCTCAGCATACCTGTCTGCTGCTGTTGTCAGCCTGGAAAGCATACTTGCGCTCGCCTGAACTTTAACGCTTTCACTATAGCGGGTGACACCCTTGAAACCCGATGTAGCTACGATCGCGCCCAGGCCGAGTGCTAACATCGCTTCGATCAGCGAGAGACCACGGATTTTCTTGGGTTTCAGGCCTTTGCGGGTCGTTTTCAGCATGGGGTCAACTCTCTGATACATTTGAGTTGAAGATAGGGAAATGAAAAAGCAGACCAAACCGATGTCTATGAGCCTGATTTTCCTTCAGGATGGCATGTTGTCGTCGTGAATCCGTTTCCCTCCGAGAGTTAGCGAACCGATCTTGTGTTTGTGCGGGTCAGGGATGTCGGCACCGGAGGGAATGAAGTGGCTGTTAGCAAGGTGCACAGCCGGTCCGGATCTGGGGTTGAACCCGGGCGGGAGCCGGCTTTTGAGAAGATGATCAAAGCGTTGGGCTTTGGTTCTGCCTTCGCGCTTCCTGGCGCGTTGTGCGCGCCGGTATTTGGCGAGTCTGAACATGACGGTCTTACTATGCGGGTTCTGATGTCAATTTTCTGGATCTCAACGGATTCACTCAAGAATGGTGTAGATGTTCACCTTCAGGCCGCGCTCTCGGACTTGAGGCATGCATCAGGATTTTCTCTATACAATGGGAACGCTCCTGTGAGAGTCTGCATCTCGAAGCTCCGCGACCAGAAGTGCACTTTCTCTGATGGGGTAGAAATACCTGTCTTTCATGAGTTTGACATTGTCAAGTTCAAGGACCTTCAAATGGCGCAGTGGCGCTTTCATCCTGATTTCGCTGAGCTCTTCGTGAAGCCGCCGCGGTTTGCGATCCTCGATATGCGTGAGCTTGGTGGCCTGACAAAGGGTATTGATGTATTTCTCTATCGGCAGGCTATGCTCGTCAAGAACATGCGGCGTCCGGATTTTCGCCTCCCATCAAGTGAGCTTTACAAGGTTTGCGGGATTGATAATGACCTTCCCTTCAAGAGAGTTGTCGAGAAGATCAAGAGGTCCTTGTCGCGCGTTGTGGCGTCGTCAGCCATGAGCGTTGATATGGAGTCTATCCAGGAAAGGGGATCTCGCGCCTTGGCTGGCCTTGCATTTCATGTCAGAAATAACACGACATCCGAACTAAAGCTGTAGATTATCTATCGTTCACGGATTGTTATGTGCTGGCGCTGGACTTCATATCACCTAAAGCATCTCATCGTCACCCAAGTCGACCGAATGGTCTCTTGTGCTTGCTCCGGTTGATGACGATGATCCTAGTATTGCAGCAAGGGCATTGTCTTGAGCTGAATTACCGACACCGCTGGTTTCCACGTCTTGATTGTTCGATGTCTGGGGTGCATCGGTTGAGTGCGAAGCTAACTTCGAGTCGGCGTGTGTGTAGTCGGTGGATTCTTGGTCAGAGTGGACGTTGGATTTCTCTGTCCCCCCGGTCCCGCCAGACGTTGGCTTTGATGTCGATTTTGGTTTAGCACCCTCCGTGCCCTCGATTTTCTGCCTGATCTTGTCAGGATTCAGGTAGAGGGCCATAAAGAAGGACATCATCAGCGATTGTCGTCGTGCTAGCAGACCGTCGAAGTCGCTCTGAAGATATATCTTCGCGTCGCTCCTGTTGCATGAGTTCAAAAAATCCTGAAGAAGTTGTGTCTCGCGCCTTGAAGATCTCCTGATGGCGTATTTTGAGTCGAGTTCGACGTGGCTCAAGAATCCTTCAGATATCAGCTTTGCTGCGCGCTGAGCTGCATCCTCAATCGTCGTAGCGCTGATCATATAGCAGGTTCTATCTGAGGAGGACCCTTTCCTGGCTGTCATCGAAAAATACTGCATTCAGGCCTCAGATCCATCCTGCTGATTTGAATGGAGTATGATCGACACCTTCTGGGATGACCCAGGATTTCTTGTCGGCGTGCCAACGGGCACCCATGTCTTTTGCCTTTGTCTTGTCGTCGAAGGGAACATTGATGGGAGTGCCGTTATCTATTTTGGCCTTCCAGTCGCCTTCGAGCTTGGGTCCGGAAAACACTTTTGCGCCAGGCTTTGGTGTGCCTACCATCTTCTTGATGCCACTGTCTTTGATTGCTGCGACGTCAGTGCGAACAACTCCTGCGATACCCCCGACAAACTTTTTCATCAGATCCATGTTCTCCGCTTGAGAGATCATTTCGAGGACGTCTTCCCATTGTGCGGTCATTGCAGGGTCAGCGTAGCCGGGCGCCGTTGCGCGCATTGCATCGATGAGCACAAATGCTGTCTCCGTGGGGCTTATCTGACGCTTCTTGATCTTTATGTAATCGCGAACCTTTAGCGTTTCGATGACGTTCGCCCGTGTTGCTGGCGTGCCGATTCCTGATGTTTCCTTGAGCTTCTTCTTTGCTGCGGAATCTTCAACGTAGGCCGCGATGTTTTTCATGGCCTGGAGGAGAGATCTCTCTGTGAAGCGCGCCGGAGGTTTTGTCTTCTTTTTGTCGAGTTGTGATTTTGTGACTGTGCCGTTCTCGCTATCTTTTAACGGTGGAAGTGTGACATCGTCCTCTGTCTCGGATTCAGCCCCTTCTTCCGCCTCGGCAGCATCCTGCTCCTGTCCTGTTGGAGACAAGAAGGCTTCACGCCACCCGAGTTTGGTAATCTGACGTCCGCCTGCCCGCAGCGGAACACCGTTTGCGTCGAGAGTAATCGTGGTCTGAAGGTATTCCATGTCAGGCAGGTGAGCTGCGAACCAATAGCGTGCGACCAGAAGGAAGAGTTTCTTTTCGTCGACGGTAAGCTTCGAGAGATCTGTAGCCTGATTTGTCGGCACGATCGCGTGGTGTGCTGTTACCTTTTTGTCGTTGTAGACCGTCGACCTCTCGATGAGAGAGGATGATTCTGTGACAAGATGCTTGAACTCACTCAGAGCTCCGAGGTTTTTTGATATGACAGGAACATTATTCTTGTGTTCTTCAGGAAGGGCTTGGGAGTCCGTTCTCGGGTAGGTCAGGGCCTGGTGAGTTTCGTAGAGAGCCTGCATGACCTTGAGCGCTTTGTCCGCCGACCAGCCGAAGCGTGAGTTACACTCCTGCTGAAGCGCGTTTAGGTCCAGTAGGGGCGGGGGCGCCTGCTTTTTGGCTTCTGTCTTCACGCTGAGAGCGCCCTTTGCGCCCTGGCATCGAGCCAACAAGGCCTGCGCCTGAGCGAGATCTGTTATCCTCTTTTCGGCCGGCGGTGCAAATTTCATGGCGACCGTTCCCGATGCGGTCTGAACAGCTGCGCTGATCTCGAAATAATCTTCGGATTTGAAGCCTGTAACTTTGCGTTCGAGATCGACAATCATGGCCAGGACAGGCGTCTGGACTCGGCCGACTGACATCGGTTTTCCACCAGGTGCCGCGAGCTTTAATGTCGCCGCCCGAGACATGTTCATCCCAACAATCCAGTCGGCATAGGTTCGCGCCATGGCAGCCCAATAGAGCGGCTTAGTTTCGGCAGCATCTCGGAGGGAGGCCAATGCTTTCTTGATCGCAGGCAGAGTCAGGTCAGAGAGCCAGAGGCGCTGCGTTGGACCAGTCCATTTCAACTCGTTAAGAATTTCGTAGGCAATGAGCTCCCCTTCACGGTCAGGGTCGGTGGAGATGACGACTTCGGTTGCTTGCTTCATCAAAGTTCTGATGAAACCGATCTGCCGCGTTGCCAATCCATCCTTGGCTTTAAAAAGAAACTTTGCTGGTACAATCGGAAGCGGTTCCCATTCCCAACGCTTATAATCTGGGTTGTAGTCGTGCGGCATATAGGGTGTCAGGAGGTGTCCAAATCCCCACGTGATTGACCAGCCTTCACCAGTGATGCCGCCATCGACCTTTTTGCCGCCGCCAAGCGCCTCAGCAATTTTCCTGCCTTGGTCTGGTTTTTCGCAAAGATAAAGTGTGTTCTGCGCCATTTGCTTTTTCCGTGTTACGTGCGGTGCCAGTCTCGGGCACCTATATCAGATGTATGGAACAGATGACAAAAACTGAAGAAAATTACCGCCTTGATGTCGCATTCGCGGCGATCGAAGTCGCTGGCACATCTGACCGACATTTCATGCTCGGAGAGGTGCTTCCGGCAGAGCGTCGGACATATCTCTATGCTGTTCCTGAGGGAGAGGCTGATTCAGATGCCCATAATGTAGAAACGCTGGCGAAAGCATTGATCGGGGCAGATGTCCCTCATGCAGTAGACTGGGACCGTTCTAGCAAAAATTTTGGACTTAGATATCTTCCCGATTTCGTGAAGGTTCCGGAAAGTCTGATGGCTTTTACTTTGCAGGCTGCAAAGACGGAATGGTCAGCCTGGAGGGCGCGCGAAGAGGATGCCAGTCGCGTTGTTTCGGAACTTGCATCTGAACTTCTTCGGTATCCGAATTATCAACTCGATGCAGCGCGACAGTCGCGCATCGCAGACCGCGCAACAGACATGATTGATCGACGCAAAACAACATATCATCGTCGCTCTCTTGGCGATGAGCGAGCTTAACGGAGAATTCGATGGAAGAAGAAGAGAATAGTTTCAACTACGAGCTAGCGCTTGCTGCCGCCGGCATCAAGCGTGAGTCCGGAGATGATGATCACGCTCAGAAGTCGAGAAATCGTTATAGAGAGAGCTTTACGGCTACTGGGTCGACAATTAATGTGGGACCTGACGGCACTGCTTATTACACAGAGACAGATGCTCCGTTTCAACAGAAGACATCTGATAGAGATCCTTTTGATAATGACGTTGAAGATGCTTTGGTGCTTGGAACTGACACGCCAAAATCCTTTGATGCCAAGCAGAGCGTCCATGAAAATCTTGCGGTTCTCGATCGCTACACTGATGCAGTGTCCAAGTGGAAATCTGGGTTTCCGGTTGCGTCAGATGCGGATGTCGTTGCCAAGCTTCAGGCAGAACGTATCGCGTGTGCAAGATACATCAGGGCTCATGGCCTTGTTGGAAGTGATCAGCTGAAAGATGTGGGAGACTTTCTTGCGGTAGATTTCGCTTGGATCAGTCGGCCAGACCCAAAAGACGGCGAGTATGGAGATTACGTTCGCCAAAGGAATCTCGTGAGGCAGAGGGTCTTTCATGATGAGAAAACCGGAGAATTCCACGACAGGATCGATAGCGTTGCTACCTATGCACGTGCGACAGCTGCTATCAGCTTCGCTATGGTGGAAAGCAAAAATATTGAAGATCACTACGAGTTTCTTTCGGTCCGCCAGGAAGCTGTTGCAGAGCACTTCAATAATCCGCGGTTTATTGCCGAGGTTGGGCTATATGATCGAAATAAAATAGATGATGAACTTCTTGTCGATTTAGACAGGAGTGATCTGAAATCCAAAGCTTCGAAGGCAAGATCCGTAGCTCTTGCTGACATCTTTGCAGAAGGCACTGTAATTGATGAGTCGAAGAATAATGGCTCCAAAAAGTCCAACGATATAGATACACCCACTTATCTCAAGATCGATAGGTTTCAGAATCTTCGCGAAACGGGACGTCGCCTGGCCCATGAACCGGATGCGATCATCAGGTTTTCTCGACTTTCGATCCCGAGAGAAGTAACCAATGGTGACGGTGAAAAGGAAGTTGTCCAAAGGGTAAGTGGCGGTCAGCTGGAGTTTGGATTGCAGGCTCTTGACAATAAGGCGTATAGCCCATCCGTCATGACGGAGTGGCTGCATTCGCTATCACCGAAGGAGCGACGTGAGGTAAAAAATGAGCCTGTGGCCCTGTTCCGGAAGGCAAGAGAGACATTCGAGAGGGACTATGATCGGCTTGCCGCTGGAAAGAGCATTGTGGGCAATCACTCGCTTGCAGCGAGCTTTGCTGTCATGGAACGTAGCGCCGCAGAAATACACAGCAATTATCCAAAATATAACAAGAATGGGCAGCTGAGTAACGCAGCTGATCAAGGATCTTTGGCGCTCTTTTCTAAAGAGTATCGTCGGGAGACCCTTGATCGGATGCCAGATTTGATCGATGAAAAGGTCATGTCGAGGATTCCGGAATCGGAGCGCAATAACGGAGATAAGAGTGGAACTGCTATCCACAAATCCAAGGGAAAGTCGGGTGAAGAATATCATCTAGATCTTGGTGGTAGTGCGGACTCTGTCCATATCGAAGTTGCCGACGGAAATCACTTGAGGCTTTCAAACAGCAAAGAAGACGCTGAAGCCGGAAAGTTTGTTCAATTGCGTTTGGAAGGTTTAACGGTTCCGGCCGCAGGTCAACAAACTAAGAATGGGAAACTCGATGCTGGGGCTGAATCGAAAGGACACCTGGAAGCTCTGATAGCGCGGTTTGGTCGTGGAGATGCCCTGAAAAATATGGGCTTGGCGATTGAATTAAATAAGAATGGCGAGACGGTGTTGAATGCGACGATCGAGTCGGGCGAGAGTCTTTCCCAGCGGATGATCCATGATGGTTATGGCCTGCCTTCGGCTGAAGGCGAGGGCAGTCTACGGCGGGAGCATCATGCTAAGGTTGCTGAGTCGCAAAAAAGGGGTATTTGGAAAGAAGGTTTTCCTGAAGTCGATCGTGACTGGCGGACTGAAAGCCGGTCACCAAGCTTGAATGCGAAAGACAAGAGAGACCGCTTGGCGGGTCTTGTTGGGCGTTCAATGGCTGCTGATACACAGTCAATTACTTCGATGCTGTCGCGCCCTGAAACCAAGATCTTTGCTCTCGAGCTCGATCGGTGGAGCACGAGACCTATGGTGGACAA
>NZ_JBMERN010000095.1:0-14154 GCF_049310965.1 Loktanella sp. DJP18
TGCGCCTGATCCTGCAATCCGAACCTGTGCGTGTGATGGCCAGCGCCGGGCAGGACGTGAACCACAAGGCCGAACGTTATGGCGGCGCGGCACCCGACATCTGGGACAATGGCTACGTCATCGTCGACTTCGCGTCCGGGGCGCGGGCGATGCTGGAGTTGTGCATGTTCGCCGAAGGATCGCGCTATCAGGAGGAAATCTGCGCCATCGGCCCGCTGGGCAAGATCGAGGCGCAGGTGCCCGGACCCGGCCGCTTCTGGCCCGCAGCCCTTGGCCCCGCGCCGATTCCCACCGTGACTGTCAGCCCGCGCCAGCCGAAGGGCCCTTACACCGTCGAAATCCCGGTCGATCCGCTGTTGCTGGACGCGGGCGACCACAATGGGTCGACCTTCTATCAGCACCAGCGCTTTGCCGCAGCCGTCAGAGGGGCAGGGCGGGTCGAGGTCACGGTGACGGACGGGTCCAGGGCCGTCGCTATGGGACTGGCGGCGCAGGAATCCGCCCGCACGGGGCAGGCCGTTTCGCTGGTCTGACGGATGGGTGAATGGGTCTGGCCGTCAGGCCCGATCCTTGGCCCGATCCTTGGCCCAGTCCCGCGCGATCTTGTTCGCCAGCGACCATTTGTGGACTTCCGTCGGACCATCATAGATGCGAAAGGCCCGGATCTCGCGGAACACCTTTTCGACGATGGTATCCGCCGTGACACCCTGTCCGCCCATCACCTGCACGCAGTTGTCGGCGACCCGCATCAGCGCCTCGGACACCGCGACCTTGGTCATCGAGGATTCCGTCGTGCCATAGGCACCGCTGTCCAGCACGTCGGCGCACCAATAGGTCATCAGCTCTGCCTGTTTCAGGTCGATCCGGTTCTGCGCCAGCATGAAACCGACGCCTTCGTGTTCGATCAGCGGCTTGCCAAAGGCGTGGCGGCGGTTGGCGTAGTCCACCGCGATCTCCTGCGCGCGCACGCAGGCCCCCAACCAGCGCATGCAGTGCGACAGCCGCGCGGGGGCCAGCCGCACCTGCGCATAGCGGAACCCTTCGCCTGCCTCGCCCAGCATCTGATCCGCGGGCAGGCGCAGGTTCTCGATCGCGATCTGCGCGTGGCCGCCGGGCATGGAGTTGTCGATGGTATCCAGCACCCGCACCACCCGGATCGCCGGATGCGGCAGATCGACCAGGAACATGCAGGCACCCTCGGCGGATTTCGCCATGACGATGCCGACCTTCGCGCCGATCGCACCGGTGATATAGGTCTTGGCGCCGTTGATGACCCAGTGGTTGCCGTCAGGCACGCAGGTCGTCTTCATCATCGACGGATCAGACCCCGCGCCGCCGTCCGGTTCGGTCATGAAGAACGCCGACCGCGCGTCGCCAGAGATCAGCGGGTCCAGAAAGCGCGCCTTCAGCTCGTCGCTGGCGACCTTGCCCAGCAGGAACATGTTGCCTTCGTCCGGGGCGGCGGTGTTCAGCGCCAGCGGGCCAAGCGGCGACAGACCAGAGCGGATCAGCACCGCCGCCGTCTCGCGCTGCGTCAGGTGATCGCCGTCGCCGGGAATGTGCGGTGTCATCAGGCCGGCATCGCGGGTCCTGGCCCGCAGGTCCGCGACCAGATCTTCCGAGGGACCATGCGCGTCCTGACGCGGGTCCTTTTCGAAAGGGGCGACGACATCCCGCACGAAGGCTTCGACTCGGTCTGCCAATGACAGTGCGCGGTCGCTGATCCCGCGCCGTTCCAGACCCGCGCTCATTTCGGGGCCATGCGGATCGCGCCGTCCAGGCGGATGACCTCTCCATTCAGCATCACGTTGTCCACGATCGACAGCACGAGCTTCGCGTAATCCGCCGGGTCGCCCAGCCGGGCGGGAAAGGGAACCTGCCTCCCAAGGCTCTCCTGCGCGTCCTCGGGCAGGCTTTCCAGCAGCGGCGTCAAGAAAAGGCCGGGCGCAATTGTCATCACCCGGATGCCGAATCGTGCCATTTCTCGCGCCACCGGCAGCGTCATCGCGACGATCCCGCCCTTGCTGGCCGCATAGGCCGCCTGACCGATCTGCCCGTCATAGGCCGCGACCGAGGCGGTGTTGACGATCACGCCCCGCTCTTCACCCATCGGATCAAGGCGCTGCATCGCCGCCGCGGCCTGCGACAGCACGTTGAAACTGCCCGCAAGGTTCACGTTCACGACCGCCATGAAATCCGCCAGCGGCAGCGGCTCACCCTCGCGGTTCACCACCTTGGCGGGCGGGCCGATGCCGGCGCAGTTCACGACGATGCGGGCCGCCCCGTGCAGCCCTGCGGCATCCTTGAGCGCCTGTGCGACGCTGGCGGGATCGGTCACGTCGGTCTTGCAGAAGGTGCCACCGATCTTTGCCGCCATCACAGTGCCACGGTCCGCGTCCCGGTCCAGGATCGCGACCCGCGCACCTCCCGCAGCCAGTGCCCGCGCCGTCGCGGCCCCTAGGCCCGAAGCCCCGCCCGTCACGATCGCCGCCTGTCCCGAGATGTCCATGTCGTTCCTCCCTCACGCTTTCGCGGCACCTTCGCACCACCCCGCCCTGAAGGTCCAGACCCGGCGGCACGGTTGGCGCGATCGGTCAGGGATGGCCTGATGCCACGACCTGCGACAAGATCGCACGTCGGTTCAAAAGGGGGGCCAGCCCCCCGGCCGCGAAGTGCGGACTCCCCCCGGGATATTTCCGACCAGAAGAAACCGGGTTCACGCGAGGATTGCGTCGATCTGGCTTTGGGAGAGGCCGTAGGTATCGCGGGCGGCCTGCGGCGTGATGTAGCCAAGGGCAAGGTCGTGGGCGATGGCGGCGGGATCGCGCAGCGCGGGATCGCCATATCCGGCACCGCCCGGAAAGGCGAGCATGACCCGCGCGCCCTGTGGCACCGGCTGCCGGCCCTTGCCCCGCATGGCCGTCCCGTCGTCCAGCCCGACCGTCGTGGCTGCGCCGTTCGCCCCGCCGTGGCGGCCGCGCGCCGGGTGATCCACACGGTCGAACATCGCCGAGAAGTCGGCGCGGTAACCGTCGCGCGTGCCGACCTCCATGACCTGTCCCAGTCCGCCGCGGAATTGCCCGGCCCCGCCCGAATCGGGCCGCAGCTCCTTGCGCCAGATGATGACGGGACCTGCGTGTTCCGTCGCCTCGACCGGCATCGTCATGACGCCCGATGGAAAGGCTGTCGCCGATAGCCCGTCCAGAATGGGCCGCGCGCCGGCACCGCCGGAGTTGAAGGTCAACACCTCGACCCGCCGCGCGCCCTGTGGGGCGTCATCGCCGGGGCGCAGGGACAGCTGGAAGTTGCACAGACAGCCGGCCCCTTCGGCGGGGACCACGCCGGGCAGAAGCTGATCGAGTGCTGCAAAGACCGTGTCCGGCACCAGATGCCCGATGACATGGCGCAGGGCGACAGGCGCGGGGTGGACGGCATTGACGATGGTGTCCGCCGGGGCGGTGACGCGAAAAGGTGCCAGACTGGCGGCATTGTTGGGGATGTCGGGCGCTATGGCGCATTTCAGCGCATAACAGGCATAGGCCTTCGTGTAGACCAGCGGCACGTTGATGCCCTTGGGGTCGATCCCGCTGGTCCCGGTCCAGTCGCAGGCCACATGGTCGCCGTTGAAGCTGACGGTGACGCACAGGTCCACCGGGGCGGAATAGCCGTCGATCCGCATCCGGCCCGTCGCCTGACCGCCCGGCAGCGCGCTGATGCGCGCCAGAGTCGCATCGCGCGATTGGGTCAGGATGAAGCCGGCCACATCGGAAAGGTCGGGCAGCGCGAACTCCGACAGCATCTCGATCAGCCGCCTCTGGCCGATCTCGTTGCAGGTGGACAGCGCGAAGATGTCGCCGATCAGCTGGTCCGGCTCGCGCACGTTGGCGCGGATCAGGCGGATCAGGGTCTGGTCCACGGCCCCCGCGTCGGCAAAGCGCATGATCGGCAGTTGCAGACCTTCCTCATAGATCGAATTGCCGTCGGCGCCGAAGCCGCGCCCGCCGATATCGACGACATGCGCCGTGCAGCCGAAGAAGCCGACCAGCGCGCCCGCGTGGAACACCGGCGTCACCACGGTGATGTCGTGCAAATGACCGGTGCCCATCCAGGGATCGTTCGTCAGGTAGACGTCGCCGTCACGCATCGTCTCGCGCCCGATCTCTCGGATGAAATGCGGCACCGCGTCCGACATCGCGTTCACATGACCCGGCGTGCCGGTGACAGCCTGCGCCAGCATCGCGCCTGTCGCGTCATAGACCCCTGCCGACAGATCGCCCGCCTCGCGCACGGAGGTGGAAAAGGCGGTGCGCACCAGCGCCTGCGCCTGTTCCTCTACAATCGAGATCAGGCGCGTCCACATCACCTGATATTGGACCTGAGATAGGGTCATGGGGTCACCTTCACGTCCAGTGCGATGCAGCCATCCGACAGGGCGCGCGCGGTGCGGCTGTCGGGGACGATGATCGTCGTTTCATCCTCAGTGATCGCGGCGGGACCTGCGATCCCAGCCCCCGGTGCCATGTCGGCGCGGTCAAAGACCCCTGCGTCCAGCTTGCGGCCGAGGGCCGCGTCAAAGAGCTGCCTGTCTCCGATGCGGTCGGGGGCAGGGGCGTCGGGCGCGGCCTTGGCCGGTTCGGCATGCGCCGTGGGGGTCTGGGCGTTCACCGACCAGACCGTGATCTCTGCCGTCATGCCCTGCACCGTGCGCCCGAACAGGGCGGCATAATCCGCCTCGAACCGGCTCAGGATCGCGTCGGCATCCGCGGCCTCTGCCACCGCGCGCGACAGCGGCACCGGGATTTCCCAGCCTTGCCCCTTGTAGCGCATGAACACCTTGTAGTCGCAGGCGATGGTCGCATCCGCGTCGCAGGACCGCACAAAGGCCGTCGCCTCGGCCCGCATCTCGGCAAAAATGGCGCGCACGGTGTCCGCGTCGAAGGCGGTCATCGGCATGAAGACGCTGCGGTTCGCCTCGAAACTGAACGGCGCGCGCAGAAAGCCGATGGCCGATCCCACACCGGCACCGGGCGGAACCAGACAGCGCGCGATGCCCAGCTTCTCGCACAGGCGGGCGGCGTGGAGCGGGGCGGCACCGCCGAAGGCGATCATGGTGTAGCCGGACAGGTCCTCGCCATTCTCGACCGCGTGAACGCGGGCGGCGTTTGCCATGTTCTCGTCCACGACCTCGGCCAGACCCCAGGCGGCTTCGGTCGCGTCCATGCCCAGCGCATCGCCCAGATGCGCCATGATTGCTTTGGCGGATGCTTGTGCGTCCAGCGGGATCGTCCCGCCCGCAAATGTCGCAGGGTCGAGCTTGCCCAGCAGCAGGTCGGCGTCCGTCACCGCCGGGCGCGTGCCGCCGCGACCGTAGCAGGCGGGACCGGGTTCGGACCCCGCACTTTCCGGCCCCACGGTTATGCGGTTCATGGCGTCCACATGCGCAAGCGATCCGCCCCCCGCACCGATTTCCACCATGTCGATCACGGGGATCGAGATCGGCATCCCGGACCCCTTCTTGAAGCGGTAGCTGCGCGCGACCTCGAACACCCGCGCGGTCTTGGGGGTGTGGTCGCGGATCAGACAGATCTTGGCCGTGGTGCCGCCCATGTCGAAGGACAAGACCTTGTCCAACCCGTGCCGCGCCGCGATGTCAGCGGCAAAGACCGCACCGCCGGCGGGACCGGATTCGACCAGCCGCACAGGAAAGTCCGCGGCGGTCGCAATGTCCATGATGCCGCCGCCCGAATGCATCAGAAAGACCGGGCAGGCCGCGCCCTCGGCTGCCAGACGGTCGGCCAGGCGATGCAGATAGCTGGCGATCAGCGGCTGGATGTAGGCGTTGGCGACGGTCGTGTTGAAACGTTCGTATTCGCGCATCTGCGGCGACACGTCAGACGATAGCGAGACCATGACGGCCGGCAACTCTTCGGCCAGCACGTCGCGGATCATCCGTTCGTGCGCGGGATTGGCGTAGGAATGCAGCAGACCCACGGCGATGGACTGGTAGTCCTGCGCGCGCAGGTCGGCGCAGAGGGCCGCGACGTCGGCCCGATCCAGCGCGATCAGCACGCCGCCGTCCGCGTCCATGCGTTCGACCAGCGTGTGGCGCTGATTGCGCGGCAGCAGCGGCAAGGGCAGCGTCAGGTTCAGGTCGTATTGCTCGAACCGCGATTCAGAGCGCATCTCGATCACGTCGCGAAAGCCGTCGGTGGTGATCAGGGCCGTGCGTGCCCCGCGCCGTTCGATCAGGGCATTGGTCGCGAGGGTCGTGCCGTGGATGATCTGGTCGATCCGGTCGGGCGTGATGCCCGCCTTGGCGCAGACCTGATGCAGGCCGGTGACGATCGCGTCCTCGGGGGCGGCATAGGTGGTCAGGACCTTGGTGGAATACCGCGCTCCACCGACCTCCAGCACCACATCCGTGAAGGTGCCGCCAATATCGGCGCCAAGGCGGATGGTCTGTGTCATGCTACGCTGTCCCTGCTGTTCGGCCGGACGCTAGCAATAGGGTAGGGAAAGGTGAACCGGAATGTGACGCCCGCGCCGTGCGCCTTTCCGATCATTGGCGAAAGGCAGCAGTTGCGGTGCTGCCCCAAGCCCCGGGATATTTCCGACCAGAAGAAGGGGGGCGCTGGTTTGCGCGTCAGCCGTTCGCCATCTCCTTGACCATCTCGAAGTCGTAGATGCTGCGTGCCGTCAGGTCGCGGGCGACGTCCTCTCGTCCCAGCGCGCTGAACTGGCGGTAGATGTCGATATGCGTATGTTCGGTGCCAAGGCCGCAATCCACGAGGGATTCGTAGACGGCGCGCGCTTCGTCCACCCGTTCGAGCATCATCAGCAGTTTCGCGCGGGCGGCTAGCAGGCGGTGCGCGCCGTGGCCGGGGATCAGCGCACGGTCGATCAGCGCCAGCGCGTCGGGCCAGCGGTCCTCGTCCCGGCGCAGCATGTCGGCGGTCATCAGCGTGACCTCGATGAAGTCATGCGGCGTGGCGGCGAGCCGGTCCACGATCTCGCGGCATTCGTCGCGTTCCTTCAGCTTCCACAGGCGCTGGGCCAGTTCCGCCTGATAGCAGGGGTGCCAGCCGGTCAGGTTGGACGCCTTGCGCAATTGGAACAAGGCCGTCTTGACGGTGTCCTGCGCGAACAGGATGTCCGAAATCCGCTTGCGATAAAGAGCCACGTCGGGGGCCGCCGCGATGGCCGCCCGCTGCGCCTCAAGCGCGCCATCCAGATCGCCGGCAGCACTCATCAACACGCCGCGCGCCGAGACCAGTGCAGGGCTTTCGCCCAGCTTGCTGAACGACCGGGTCAGCAGGTCAAGCTGCTTGGCGATCTTGGACTTGTTGGTGAAGGCACGGTTCAGCTTCTTGCCGCAGCACAGGCGCCAGTCGCGCACGACGATGTCCCACGTGTGGAAATCGGACCGCGCCTCGGCGTCATGGCCGCGCGGGGCAAGCTGGTTCAGTTCCGCCAACGCCTGCCGCCCGGCGGGAAAGACGTTGGCCTTCTGCCGCGTCATCACCGGATCGAAGGGATAGAAGTTCTGCGGTGTCACGATATCCGCCGTCAGGCCCAGGTTCAGCGCGCCATGCACCACATTGTCCAATGGGCGGAACCAGAACGCGGTATGCAGCCGTTGCAGGGCGGTGTCGGCGTGGCCTTCGACCATCTGGTGCAGCGCGGAATAGGTGTTCACCACGGCCATGCTGTCGTCGACATAGACGGGCCGCGCATAGGCCAGATCGCGGACCTTCTCGCAGTAGGGCAGGTCGTCGGTGGCGACCGAGAGTTCGCACAGAAGCTGGTAGGCAAAGGACTTGTCCAGCCCGTCTTCCATGTGGGCGCGGATGATCCGCTTGGCGCGGCCTGGATTTCCCTTGGCCTTCATGTGGTTGATCAGGAAATGCAGGCACTGGCCGACGTCACCCATGTTGATGAACAGGTCCGACCGTTCTTCCAGCCGGTCGGTCATGCGGTCCATCGCCTGTGCGCGGTCCTGCGGGCTCAGCGCCTCCTCGACCGCCTGAAGCGTGCTGCCGCCGATGGTCATTGCGGTCTGGCTGAAGGCCGAGGACGGCGGGCCGAAGATGTGCCGGCAGCGCGACATCGCGAAAAGTTCAAGGAAGTCGCGCGCGCCCGACGTTAGGTCGGTATCGCCCAGCAGGTCGTCGAAGCCCTGCACCCGCGGGTCGGCGCGTTTCAGGCGTTCCACCTCTGACGGAGTGTCCGAGAAGATCAGCACGCGGGCGTCCGGGTCGGCCAGGGTCCGGGCCAGGTGCTGTTCATAGAATTCGCGGGGAATGTACTTGTTCGACCACAGCTTGTTCGAGGTGATGGGGTCGTGGATGATGTCGCCGCGCCGGATGTGATAGGCGGTCAGCGTCTTGCCCGCGAACACAGAGTCGATCCGCGCGACCATCTGCTGCACGGGCGGGCTGAAACGGAAATACGACAGGGCGTCGGGCAGGCGGGCCGCCACGTCGGCGGCATCTTCCCACGGCAGGACCGTCACGCCCATCGCGGCACCGGACAGGAAACTGTCGCCCTGCGCCAGTCGTTTGCGGAATTTTTCAGGCGTCCAGCGGTCGTCACCGACCAGCGTCGACAGGTCGATCAGGTCGTCGTAGATTCCGCTCAGCACGTCGGTGTCGAAGAAGTGGTCGGCGATCCAGTCCGCATCGAAGATCATCGCCGGGTCGCGGACCTCCTCGCTCGTGCGGCCGCCGGTGGTCCAGCCGACGCGGAATGGCAGGTCGTAGTCGCGCGCGATGCGCATGGCGTTCATCATCGCGATGATGCGACCGCCCATGCGGTCGTTGCGATGGCTGATGATGCTGCCGGTCAGGTCGGCGGGAATCATGGAGTGAGTGGCCTGTCAACTGCTACGGCGGGACGCCGTCCGCGGGCGATCATGCCCGCAAACCGCGGTTCCGTCCAGCAGCCATGCCCTGCGACCGTGTCCGGATCGCGCCGGAAACGGCCCGATGTCAGGGCAATCAGCGACCCAGACTGCGGGCGATTTCCTCGGCCAGTTGTGCCACAGCGACACCTTGGGCTGCCACGGCACCCGGAATGTCCGCCGTCGGCATCGGCACGGTGAAGTCAAAGCTGTATGTGCGGTCCGGGTAGTCGATACCGTCGCCACCGACATAGTACTGGCCCGCCAGCCGGAAGGTGTCGGTCACGACGCTGCCCAGCATCTCTGACACCTGTACGTCGACGGCGACGTCCGGAAGCCCGGCAAACGGCCAGGGGTCCGGCCCGACGGTCGAGTCTAAGATTTCGGATACGCCCTGCGTCAGCGCCAGCGTCACGCCGCGGACAGGATCGTCGGCAGCCAGCAGGTCGCCGTCCGTGGTGATGACCCCCGGCGCGGTCTCGATCGAGATTTCCTCGGTCGCCGCATAGGTCGGCAGGGTAACCGTGCGGATCATGACAGAACCGACGTCGGATCGCACGCTGGCGGTGGGGACCACGTTGGGCATGTTCAGCCGGGTGATGGTACTGCTGCAGGCGGCAACGGTCACAAGGACTGCAAGGGTCAGGATCGGTTTCAGCATGTTATCGCCCCGTGATCAGTGAACTGGGATTGCGTTGAATGGCGCGGGCGAGGGCCGACACCGCGTCCGCCGCCTCCTGGATGTCGCGCAGGGTGGACAGGGTTTCCGCGTTGAACCGGGACCGGTCGCCGTAGGTCGACAGCAACTCGCCGGTCGAGGTGACGAGCGCGCCGGTCTGGCGCGACAGGTCGGGCAGGGAATTGGCCGCTTCCTCGATCGCCTGCGCCGCGTTGTTGGCGGACAGCAGGGCAGCGTTGACGTTCTCGACCGCGCCGCCTTCACGGATGTCGTTCAGGAACAACTGCACCTCGTCCAGCGCCGACGACAGGGAAGCGGGCAGGGCGCGGGCCTGCGGCGTGTTCACCAGCGCATCGATGCTGGTCAGGGTCTGTTCCGCCGCCGCGGACAGGCTTTCCAGGTCCATCTGCGCCGCATTGGCCGACAGCGTGTCCAGCTGTGCGGTGATCGCGGGCAACTGGGCCGAGGCGGTGTCGATGTTCTCGGCCGCGCGGGCTGCGGCGTCGATGGCGGCGGTCAGCCGGGCGGTCACATCCGCGGCCGACAGGTCCGTCAGGATCGCGTTGGCAGAGATCGCCACATTGCGCAATTCGCCGGGCAGCGCCTGCACGTCGCCGCTGGCAACCAGCGCCCGCGCCTCCGCGAGCAGTTGGTTCAGGAACACCGGCACCTCGGCGATGTCCGCATTGCTTGCGACACCCTCGATGGCGTCCAGCGCCTCTGTAGCCTGTGCCATCAAAGCCTCGACCTGCAGCGCATTCGCCTTTTCCAGCAGGCTTTGCGCCTGTGCGCTGATTTCGCTCAGGTTCTGCGTCCCGGCCTCCACGTTGCGGGCGGTGCGGGTGACGCTGCCGACAAGGTCTGCGGCGCCGATCTGGTCGATGACGCCGTTGACTTGCCCCAGGATCGTCTGCGCCTGCGTCACGACATCGGCCAACTGGTCGGGGATGCCCTGAATGGCGTCCCCGCCGACCAGCCCGCGGGCGTCCGACAGCAGGCCCGCGACCTCCTCCGGGACCTGCATCACGCCGTCGGACCGGACCAGCGCGTTGGCACTGTCCATCAGGTCGATGGCCGAGGTCATCAGTTCCTCGATCGGCAGGTTGTTGATGCGGTTCAGCACGCCTTGCGCCTGATCGGCGACATCGGTGATGTTGGACACTGTCGTGGGAATGGTGGGAAACGGCTGTTCGTTCACGTTCAGCGTGGCGGTCGTCGCATCCGCGACCTCGACCAGTTCGACGATCAGTGACCCGGACAGGATGTTGCCCGTCACCAGCCGCGCCCGCAGCCCCTGATCGACGAAATCTTCCAGCAGCGCCAGCGCATCCTCCGGTGTCGCATCCTCGCCCAGACCAAGGCGGCCGGGCTCGATGGCAAGCACCGTGCGCAGTTCGACCTGCGCTTCGTCCGCGTCCTCGACCACCACGGCCCCCAGATCGGCGACCTGACCGACCCGCAGGCCCTGAAAGCGGACTTCCGATCCGACCGCCAGACCGTTGACGGACCCATCGAACATCACCGCGACATTCAGTTTCGGCCGGCCCGCATCGTTGAACAGGCTGCTGCGGGCGGTCTCCTCGTCGCTGAACAGATCGAAGACGTGGCCGTCGCGGATGGGTTCCCCGCCCGACACGACCGTGTCGAAGGCGATCCCGCCTTCCAGCAGCGACGCAAGCGATCCGACGTTCAGCGCAAGGCCCTCCGCGCCGATCGACACGCTGAACCCCGCCGTGTCCCAGAACCGGGTGTTCGTCGTGAGGATCCGGTCATAGGGCGCATAGACGAAGGCGCTGACTTCGACTGTCAAGCCGTCTTCCTGAAGGATCGGTTCGCCCAGCACGCCGACCTCGATCCCCTGATGCAGCACCGGCGCGCCCGCCGACAGCGCAGATCCGTCATTGGTGCGCAGCACGATCTCGGTGCCGTCCCGCCCGGCCGAGGCGAGCGGCGCGTTTTCCAGCCCGGTGAACCGTGTCTGCGCGACCTCGGCCTGCGTGTTCCAGTCGCCCGCGATATAGACGCCCGACAGCACGGTATCGAGCCCGCTGACGCCGCGCAGCCCCACCTCTGGCCGCACCACCCAGAAATTCGCATCGGAATCGAGGTAGGGAGCCACGTTCTGGTCGATGCGGGCATAGACCAGCACTTCTTGCAGGTCGGGGGCGAATTCGACCCGTTCGACCGTCCCGACCTCGACGTCGCGGTACTTGATGGCCGTCTCGCCGGCGGTGACGCCGCTGGCATTGGCAAAGCTGATCTCGATCTCGACCCCGCGGTCGGCAAAGGATTGCCACGCGACCGCCACCGACACGACCAGCGCAAGGATCGGCACGATCCAGACAAAGGACAACCGTCGCCAGATGCTGGGTTTCGCCCGCCGCACGTCCAGGTCGGCGGCACCGGATTGGGAATTCTCGTCACTCATGAAACAGTCCTGTCCGCATCCCAGATCAACCGGGGATCAAAGGCCAGCGCCGACAGCATGGTGAACACGACCGACAGCGCGAAACTCAGCGCCGCGACGCCGGGATTGATCGTCGCCACACCGCCCAACTGCACCAGTGCGGACAGGATGGCAACGACGAAGACGTCGATCATCGACCAGCGCCCGATGAATTCCACCACGTCGTAAAGCCGGTGCCGCTGATGCATCTTCTGGATCTGCTGCCGGTGGACGCTGACCGCAAGATAGGCGATGGCGATGAACTTGCCGACCGGAATCATGATCGACGCGACAAAGACGATGGCGGCGATGCCGTAGTTGTGGTGTTCCACCAGTTGCACCGCACCGCCGATGATCGTGGCCTCGGACCGTTCGAACAGGGTGTTCGTGATCAGCATCGGATAGATGTTGGCGGGGATGAAGGCGATCATGCCCGCGATCAGCCAGGCCCAGACCTTTTGCATGCTGCGGCTGTCACGGCTTTCCAGCGGGCCGTGGCAGCGCTTGCAGCGCACGGCGCCGCCCGCATGCACCTGACCGCAGCGGGTGCAGGCGATCAGCCCGGCCTCTCGGGCGGTGATCAGGCCCGAAAGCCGTCGTCCAGTGCTTTCCAAATCGCATACCTGTTCATGATCTGATCGTTGAGGACGGTGATGATGACGAGCGCCACGAAGGCCCAGAACGCCGGGCCCACCGTGACCGTCGCCAGCCCCGCGACCTTTACCAGCGCCACGGTTACACCCACCATGAAGATTTCGGCCATCGCCCAGGGCCGAAGCTGTTCGGTCAGCGCAAAGGCCATGCGCGCGGACCGGTGCGGCCGCGCGCCCCGCACCAGCGGCCCGATGGCGTGGATCAGCGCCAGCAGCCGCACCAGTGGCAGCACCACGATGAACAGCGCCACTGCGATGGCCAGGGGAATGGCCTTGCCGGAACTGAAGACCATGATCGCATGCAGCACGCTCGTCGCGTTGTGCTGGCCCGAGACGTCGAGGTCGAGAAACGGAAAACTGATCGCCGCGACCATCAGCACGACGGCAGCACTCGCAAGGCTGACCAGCCGCACGACGGCACCCGGTTCCGACGTCAGCAGCAGCACACCGCAACGCCGGCAATAGGCGCGCGCACCCTCCGGCAGGTCCTGCTCGATGTGCAGCGTGTCGCACTGCGGGCAGGCGATCAGGTCATCGAGAGGGGGCAGGGCGGTCTTGTCGATCATCTGCAGGCAGTCTTGACTTTGCGCGGGGCAGCATACCTGCTGCGGGAAATGTTCGTGGTATCCTAAAGGCATTGCGCCGCAATGGCCACGCTCACCCCAAGAGGTTCCGATGACAAGTTATTGTTTTCCCGCCACCGATCAAGCGACCCTGCCCATTGCGGGATCGCCCGACCTGTTTCCCGTGCGCCGCATCTTCTGCGTCGGCCGCAACTACGAGGCGCATGCGGCCGAGATGGGTAACACCGTGGACCGCGCCGCCCCGTTCTACTTCACCAAATCCGCCCATGCCCTGCTGCAATCGGGCCAGGACATGCCTTATCCGCAGGGCACGCGGGATCTGCACCACGAAATCGAACTCGTCGTGGCCATCGGCAAGAGCGTCGGCCTGGAAAATCCACCGCCCGAAGAGGTCGAGATCTTCGGCTATGCCGTCGGCCTCGACATGACCCGCCGCGATCTTCAGGCTGCGGCCAAGGATGGCCGCAAACCCTGGGACACCGGCAAGGATTTCGAGAATTCGGCCATCATCGGGCCGATCACCCCCGCCGTGGACACATTGCTCGACGCCGCCTCGATTCGCCTCGACGTGAATGGAGAGACCCGCCAGTCGGCCCCCCTGACCGACATGGTCCATTCCGTGCCCGAGATCATTGCCCACCTGTCCACCCTCTACCGCCTGCGGTCGGGCGACCTGATCATGACCGGCACCCCGGCGGGCGTCGGTGCCGTGGTCGCGGGTGACACCCTGATCGGCAGCATCGACGGGCTGGAAGGTGTGCGCACGAAAGTGGTGTGATGCAGGAAGCCCGAAACCGGCTGTTCGGGCTTTGAAATTTTTGGGCTGACCTGTCACGGATGGCCCCGACTTTTTCTTGATGTAGATCAAAGCGCCTCAATACAGACGGATTAGG
>NZ_JBMERN010000096.1:0-14027 GCF_049310965.1 Loktanella sp. DJP18
CGAAGATCAAGCTAAAGGCAAAGCAAAAGACATTGGTGGCAAGGTCAAAGAAGAAGTAGGCAATGCCACGCACAATGATGACATGAAGCGCGATGGGCAGGCTGACCAGGTTGAAGGCAAAGTCCAGAAAAAGGGCGGCGATATCAAGGATAAACTTACCGATTGAGACCGCCGTTCCGCTTCAATCGGTTTTTCAGGGCTGGTTCGCGCCAGCCCTGCTGTATTCCTGACAGCACAGAGGCTCCCGCAATCGGAGTAAAGTGCTAATTGCTTTAGTCGGATGAGCGCGCGTCCCTTGTAAGGCCGAGGCCACTCAACCTAAGCTGAGATATCTGCTCAGCAGCCATCTTAGCGCTATCTCGGGCGATGGACATTGGCACTTTGGACAAGGCCAAAGGCCATCATCAGCACCAGCATCGCGGTGCCGCCATAGCTGACCAGCGGCAAGGGGACACCGACGACCGGTGCAAGCCCCATGACCATCGCCATGTTGATCGCGAAATAGAGGAAGAATGTCATCGCTACCCCGAGCGTCAGAAGGCTTGCGTATCGGTTCTTGTTGGCCATGGCCGAAATCGTGCAAAAGAAAATGATCAATATATAGAGGAGCAGGAGGGATATTGTTCCAATAAACCCGAACTCCTCGGCGAGTGCTGTAAAGATGAAATCGGTATGCTTTTCAGGCAGAAAATTGAGCCGCGATTGCGTTCCCTGCATGAAGCCTTTGCCACCCCACCCGCCGGACCCGAGTGCAATCTTTGCTTGGGTAATATTGTAGCCAGCGCCCAGCGGGTCGGCACCGGAATCTAGGAATATATCGATTCTGCGATACTGATAGTCTTTCAACAATTGCCACGGCGTATCTCTGCTCTGCAGAACAGCGGTGACAGTTCCGACGGCAGCGACAGCAGCGGTGGTGAAATAGGCCCAATGCACGCCTGCGAGAAACATGATTGTGGCACCACCCATCAGCAAAAGCAGGGCGGTTCCGAGATCCGGTTGCACAAGAACCAAGGCGACCGGCAACGCTATGAACAGCAGCGGCACGGCAACCCAAACCGGGTGGGACGTTTGCCCAGATGGAAGCCAGTCATAATAGGCCGCCAGAAACATCACGAGAGCAATCTTCATCAGCTCTGATGGTTGCAACTGCATGAAGCCAAAATCAATCCAGCGCTGCGCGCCCCCGCCGCTGAAGCCGAATAAATCGACAGCAACGAGCAGACCAAGTCCGACAAGATAGGCCAGCAGTGAGACGTTTCGCCAAAACCAGACAGGCACCATTGCAATGGCAATCATAAGGAAAATGCCAGCGATAAATCGCTCAACTTGCGGCTGCATCCAAGGATGTGCTGATCCGCCCGCGAGGGAATAGAGCACCACAAATCCGATGCAGGACACAGCAAAAACCAGGACAACCAGCCCCCAGTCAAGGTGGAGCAATTTGCGCAGCCCTGTCGGGACCGTTTGCGTGTTGTTGATGAGATAGCTCATATGCGGCTTTCCACCATTCGGTCTGTTCGATCAGACGAACACCCGCACGCCGACTGGATGCGAACATCAGCTCGTCCACACGGCCGGGCCCGACCAGCAACGGATATGCCATGAGAGCCATGGCACCCGTCGCCTACACCGTGCATGCAGTGTCTGCCCGACTGCAGGCGGCCATTGCGCGACATCATCACATCGACCGTCCCATTTGCAGCTGCACCTGCACCTCGCCTAGCCGACAAGAACCATGTCGTCTGCTGCGACCTGTTCTGCATGACAGCTCCATCATACTGCGACTTGAGAGCCCAACTCGACGACCCTCTCTCTCGGCAGGTGATAGAAATCCGTAGGGTCCGCCGCCAAGCGTGACAGGAAGATGTAGATGTGGTCCTGCCAGACCGGCATCCCGACATTGGATTTTGCGACAAGCTTGCGGCGACCGAGGAAAAATGTCGTCTTCATGCCCTCGAACTTCAGGCCCTGTTTGCGACAGGCGGCCAGCGCGCGGTTGATGTTGGGCGTTTCCATGAAGCCGAACTCCAGCGTGATCCGGTGGAAACGACCGTTGACGCGTTCGATCACGGCCCGTTCGGCTTCGGGCACGCGGGGTATGTCGGAGGTCCTGACGGTAAGGACGATGATCTGGTCGTGCAGGACATGGTTGTGCTTGAGGTTGTGCAGCAAGGCAGGCGGTGTCGCCAAGGGGTCGCTTGTCAGGAAGACAGCGGTGCCGGGCACCCGCAACGCAGAGCCCTGTTCGATGCGCGGAATGAAGTCCGCCAGCGAAACCGACTGGTTCCGCGAACGCACATAGAGCTCCCGCGTGCCGCGTGACCAGGTCCACATGATGACGACCACGGCCAGCCCCAACAGCAACGGCACATAGCCGCCGTCCGGCACCTTTGCCGCATTGGCGGCAAAGAACGCCATTTCGATCAGCAGGATCGGCAGCAGCGCCAGTGCCGACACCCACTTCGGCCAGCCCCAGACCTTCTGCATCATCAGATACGCAAGCGCGGTCGTGACAACCATGGTGCCGCTGACGGCGATGCCATAGGCGGCAGCCAGGGCCGAAGAACTTTGGAACTCGACCGCCAGCATCACGACACCCACCAGAAGTAGAATGTTGATCGCAGGCAGGAAGATCTGGCCCGTTTCGGTGGCCGAGGTGTGCCGGATGACAAGGCGCGGCAGAAGGCCTAACTGGATCGCCTGACGCGTCATGGAGAATGCGCCGGTGATCACCGCCTGGCTGGCGATGACCGTGGCGATGGTCGCCAGAACGACGAAACCCGGCAAGGCCCATGACGGCACCATCAGAAAGAATGGATCGGTCACGGCTGCGGGCGTCTGGATGACCAGTGCGCCTTGCCCGAGATAATTCAGCGCAAGGGCCGGGAAGACCAATGCGAACCAGGCGATCTGGATGGGCTTGCGGCCGAAGTGGCCCAGGTCCGCGTAAAGCGCCTCGGCCCCCGTCACGGACAAGAAAACCGCCCCCAGGACGACGAATCCAACACTGCCGTGACTGGTCATGAAGGTGACGGCATGACGCGGGTTGAAAGCCTGCAGAATTTCGGGAGCGCCGATGATCTGCGCCACACCGGCCACGCCCATGGCAACGAACCAAACCGCCGTGATTGGACCGAACCAGCGCGCCAGCGGACCGGTGCCACGGCTTTGCACCAGAAACAGTGCAATCAGTATGCCAATTGAGATTGGCAAAACATAAGGTTCAAACAGCGGCGTGACGAGTTTCAGCCCCTCGACCGCCGACAGCACCGAAATGGCGGGGGTGATGATGGCATCGCCAAAGAACAGCGCCGCACCTGTCACCCCCAACACGAAAACCAGGCCGGACCTGCGGGGGTAGTCTTGCACCAGCGCAAAGAGCGACAGGACGCCACCTTCACCCCTATTGTCCGCGCGAAGCAGGAAGAGCACGTATTTCAGCGTGACGATCAGGATCAGCGCCCAGAGCAGCAGTGAGACGACCCCGACGACCTCCAGGTCGGTGACGCCGTCGACTGCGGCGGGTCGGATGGCTTCACGAAACGCATAAAGCGGACTGGTTCCGATATCGCCATACACGATTCCGACCGCACCGATGGTCAGCGCCGCTGTGCGGGTCGGCGTCGCTGGGGCATTGTCAGCGGTCGAGGCCCCCGGGCGATGCGAAGATAGCATTACATGTATCCTTAGAAGAAACTCAGCATCGCGAATGTGCCGGCCGCGAAGATGGCAACGACGATTCCGACAGATATCAGGCTGGTGATCGTGCCACCGATCAGCCACAGCCCATCGCGTTCGCCCAAAGCAAGCGCCAGCATGATCACCGAGATGGCGGGCAGCGAATTGGCAAATGGGATTGGCAGGAACATGAAGGTCGCCATAACAAGGCTGAGGGCACCGACGATGGCTTCGGCGGTCCTGCGCGACAGCGGCCAGTATCGCGGCCGCACCAGTTTCTCGACCCACAGGATCCAGGGCAAGGCGTGGCCGACTGTCCGGCGAAACACGTCCCGGCCGAGCGACCGGTCGCTCAGGACCCGGGGCAACCAGACTGCCGGCCGGCCCGTCAGCATTTGCAAGGCGATGAACATCAGTGGCAGGCCCGTGATGACCGACGAGCCAGGCACGAAGAAGAAGACATTCGGCAACGAGAACAGGATCATCAGCGGCACGAAGCTCTGTTCACCCAAGGCACCGATCAGATTGCCCAGCGAGACGCGCGCCTGCGACCCCTGTGCGAGTTCCTCAAGAACCTGCGACAGTTTCTTTATCGGTTCAGGCTCGATCGGCGGCAGGTCGAAGGACATCTGGTTCATACACTTTGCGACTTGATCGACCTGAACGAATAGGCGCTGCCATAAGCGCCGGAAACCACCGCGTTTAACACCAGGATCTTACATGGTCCCAGTTCCGCACTCCGAGCCGCGCCATTCCACGGTCGGTGATGTGCGACGCACACGTCACGCAGCATGAGGAACCGAGCATCGCCCCAGTCTGACAGTCTTGCCCGACCGGGACGTGCATCTCGTCAAATCGACATTCGTATGGCGTCGCCGCCATCACCTGTCCCCTTCGTCTTCCACAGCGAAAAGGCGATACCCACAGCCAGAATGGCGAAGGTTATGCCGAGCGACCACTCGGGGGGAAACTTCTCCCATCCCATGGCGTCGGCCACGAAGATCTTGGAGCCGATGAAGATCAGCAGCACCGACAGCGCATACTTGAGGTAAGCGAAGCGGTGCAGGATCGCAGCCAGCGCAAAGTAGAGTGCCCGCAGGCCCAGGATGGCGAAGATGTTCGACGTGTAGACGAGATATGGATCGGTCGTGATCGTGAACACGGCAGGCACCGAATCCACGGCAAAGACGAGATCTGCAATTTCGATGATGATCAGCGCCAGAAACAGCGGTGTCGCGTAGCGCACCATGCGGCCCGTTTGATCGTCCGGCTTGCGCACAAAGAACGCGTGACCGTGCAGCTCGTTGGTGACGTTCATCCGCCGCTTGAAGAACCGGATGACGCCGTTCTCCTCCATCTTGTGTTCCTTGTCGGCGACAAAGAGCATCTTGAGGCCGGTAAAGATCAGGAACGCGGCAAAGATGTAGAGGACCCCGTGATACTGTTCGACGATCGTGGCACCCACACCAATCATGATGCCGCGCAAAACGATGACGCCCAGAATGCCCCAGAACAGCACGCGATGCTGATATTCGCGCGGGATTGCGAAGAACGAGAATATCAGCGCGATGACGAAGATATTGTCGAGCGCCAGCGTCTTTTCCACCACGAAGGCCGTCAGGTATTGTGCCGCCGCCGTGCCGTCCATCTGCCACCAGATGAACGCCGAGAATGTCACACCGAGCGTGATGTAGAGGGCCGAAAGTTTCAGGCTTTCGGCCACGCCTATCTCGTGGTCGGTCTTGTTCAGGACGCCCAAGTCGAAGACCAGCAGGGCGACCACCAAGGTCAGGAAGATGAGCCACATCCACAGTGGCTTGCCGAGAAAGAGAAAGAGAAAGAATTCCAAGATTGCGACCTCTGCTGCAGGAACGCGCAGATGACAGACCATGGGATCGATTAAGAAGCCGGGCATGTGATCGAACGCTGTCGATGCGGTCCGACATCACGTTGGATCGTCCAACGTCAGAGGGGCCCGGCCCGCAAATGTGAAATCGTATTCTGTGGTTGATCATACAAGGCTCCCCTGAAAAGATTTTTCCAAACGAAAGCGGCCCCAGTCTGAGGTCAGGGGCCGCATGGGATCAAGCGTCGATATGGGCAAACTCGTGGTCCATTTTGCCCTTCGGCTTGCCGCTACGGTCAAGGCCAAGAAACAGCTCAGTTCTTGGCGACTTAAAGCGTGGACCAAGTGCCCAGAACCACGCCTACAAGCATGGCAAAGACGAAGCCACGCATCACGTCGCCGCCAAAGATCAGCAGCACGATCAACGCAATCAGTGTCGTCATCGCGGTCATCAGGGTCCGGCTCAGAGTTTCGTTCGCTGACAGGTTCATCAGATCGCGCAGGGGAGCCGTCTTGTATTTTGCCAGATTTTCACGAAGCCGATCGAGGATGACCACGGTATCATTGACCGAATATCCCAGGATCGTCAGAAGCGCGGCTACGATTGTCAGGTCGAACTTGAGACCGAACAGGGGCTTTGTGCAACATGTGTAACCGCCCCATGCGCAAGAGGAATCTTCAGAGCTGATTTTGGCGTGTCATCGGGTGCTGACATGTGTCCGGCCTCATGATGCGGCGTCACACATGCCGCAGGCCCGTATGGTGTTCGAGGGTCGGGTCCAGATCAAAGCCGCGTGCTCGAAGGCACTCTGTTGCACACTGGTTCTCCCGATCCCGTCTCACGACGATTGCGCCAAACTGCTCCTTGCCCTTTTCCGCTCCGACGTCCTCGCGACCCTGACGGCTTACACCGCCATGGCCGGAGCCTTGTAGACGCCACCTCGGGCCATCAAAGCCCAGACGATCCGCGCCATTTTGTTGGCCAGCGCTACCCGCACCAGCATCGGTGGCTTACGTGTCAGCATCCCGCCCAACCACGTGCCGGCCTTGGCGGCAGCATGGACATGTCGCTTGATGATGACGCTGTTGGCACCAATGATCAGCAAACGTCGCAAGGATCGCTCACCCATTCTGGTGGTGGCGCCGAGGTGCTTTTTCCCTCCGGTAGAATGCTGCCGTGGCACCAGACCCAGCCAGGCTGCAAAATCGCGCCCCTTTCGGAATGTCTCGGGAGGCGGAGCCAAGGTCGCGATGGCCGTGGCGATCAGCGTCCCGATACCCGGCACCGTCATCAACCTCCGTGCCACGTCATTCTCTTTGGCCCGGCAGGCAATCTCTGCATCGAGCTTCCCGATCTCCGTCTTCAGATGGGAGAGCGCTGCTACCAGCACCTTGAGAGTGGGGATGGCATCGGCAGGCAAGCCGCTTTCCGGATCCTCGACGATAGCGATCAGCTTCGAGGCGTTGGCCGCCCCTTGCGGCACAATCTGTCCGAACTCGGTCAGATGGCCGCGCAGGGCGTTGATCGCCTGAGTCCGCTGCCGGATCAGCAGTTCCCGAACCCGGAAGACCATCGCCGCGCCCTGGGTCTCTTCACTCTTCACCGGCACAAAACGCATGGTCGGGCGGACCGCTGCTTCACAGATCGCCTCAGCATCTGCCGCGTCGTTCTTCTGACGCTTGACGAACGGCTTTACGTAAGCCGGTGGGATCAACCGAACGTCATGCCCAAATTTGCTGATCTCACGCCCCCAGAAATGAGCGCCGCCGCATGCTTCTATAGCGACAACGCAACGCGGAAGCTGGCTGAAGAACTCCAACACCTGCATTCGCCTCAGCTTCTTGCGCAGCACTGCACGGCCCGCGCCGTCCGCTCCATGGACCTGAAACACATTCTTTGCCAGATCGAGTCCGACCGTGATAATCTTCGACATGACCGCTCCTCTTTGTGGATCCTCGCAGACCCACCTTGGCACACAGATGTCGTCGGGGGGCGGTTACATCATCAAAGCCGCCTTCAGGTATCGCCAGATCTGATCAGTCGCGTCACTGACGCCGTGCTGGACGAGGTCCGGGAATGGCAGTCCCGTGCGCTGGACCGGATGTATCCCATCGTCATTTTCGACGCTTTACGGGTCAAGATCCGCGATGCCGAGAGCCGCATGGTCAAGAACAAGGCCGTCTACGTCGCTCTCGGCGTCAACAGGGATGGCATGCGCGAGGTGCTGGGTCTTTGGATTGCCGACAACGAGGGCGCCAAGTTCTGGCTTTCGGTGATGACGGAACTGAAGAACTGCGGGGTGCTGGACATCCTGATCGCGGTCGTAGATGGCCTCAAGGGCTTCCCTGACGCCATCACCGCGGCCTTCCCGGATACGGCCGTGCAGACCTGCATCGTTCACCTCGTGCGTCACTCGCTGAACTTCTGCGCCTGGAAAGACCGCAAGGAGGTTGCCGCTGACCTGCGGCGTATTTATAGCGCCCCGACTGCCGATCAGGCAGCCGCGGAGCTGGACGCTTTTGAGGAAAAATGGGCGGGTAAATATGCTTCCATCGCACCTGCTTGGCGCAGGGCTTGGCAGGAGGTGATCCCGTTCTTTGCCCTCGACCCGGCGATCCGCAAGATCATCAACACCACGAACGCGATAGAGAGTTTAAACCGGGTGATCCGCAAATCGATCAAGACCCGCGGGTCATTCCCGACCAAGGAGGCCGCCACAAAGCTGATCTACCTCGCGATCCGCAACTTCGAAAATGGTGGACGACATGCTCGGGTTTGGTTTGCCGCCCGCAACCATTTCGCCATAATGTTCTAGGATCGTTTCAATGCGTCACCGTATCTGAAACCCGCATGGGCCAGACCAGATACACAGAGTTCATGACACTCCTTGCCGCTATAATTCCAGAGCATCAACTACTAACAGGCTGCTGAAAAAGGATTTTGATAAGCTGTTCTCGTGGAGCTCATCGACGCAGGTCCCGAGAGGTTTTCGTCAGCTCGACGAGAGAGCACAAAAATGGCCCCTTTTTGCCGGTGTAGTGCACTGCCCCAGACTATTTCAGCAGCCTGCTAAGCCACTTCTACACGATCAGATTTACCGCCACAGTGAACACGCGGCCCGCATGACGCGAGCCGCCTAATCGGTATCAGTCGACCAGCATGTCGTTATCGAATGCCTCGACGTCGCTGATTTCAGTTCGATCATAGGGCATGTCGTAGTATTCAGCTCCTGAACTCCAACCGTAATTCGAACCGTAGTACGGATAAGCCCGATTACCGGTCACGCCCCAACCGCGGTCGGGAGTTACAAGGACGGCAGCGATCTGACCGTCACGAACGATGATGTCCTCCACATAGCCGTAATTGACTAATGCATCGCCATCCCGCACGCGGGCATAGTCGCCGATGAGGTCCGGAGCCCGCCAGACACGGGGACCCGTTTCCACGACGCCTAGGCCGTCACCTCCAACTTCGGCTAACTGCTCCTCCGCAACAATAGTCTCGATCGTGACATTGTTAAGGCCGCTACCCTCGGCGTAACCATATCCCAATTCCTCGTCAAAGAGCCCGTAGACCTCTGGGTCTTCGAGCTGTTCCTGGGTTATAGGGATCATAATACCATCGGCATCCCAAGGTGCGGTTTCCACAATGTCCCAGGGAATGTTGACATGAGTGTCGCCGATATCCCAAAAACCGCCAGCTTCGACGATGACGGATACGAGGTCACCACCCGGACCGAAAAGCACATTTTCCACATCACCCACGTCATCGCCGGTAGCGCTTATAACGTCGGCATCCAGTAGACGCTCCACACTGATCCCATCTGTGTAGAGTGACTCATAGTCCCAATCGGTCAGAGAGAGGACCTCATTGGCGTCAACGGTGTTGTTAAGCCCGCCGACGGTCTCTCCGTCTTCAACAGAGCCATAGGCTGCGAACTCCTGCTCATCGACGAACATATTGTCATCGGCATCGTAGGTGTCGTAGAGACCGGCATGAAACTCATTCACATCCAGCAAGGCATCGGTTTCAGTATCCCAAGCCGAGAAATACGGACCTAACTCAGCCTCGAGCGGGGCATACTCATCTACCGACAAGTAACCATCGGCGTCGGCATCGTACCGCTCTGAAAGTTCAGTCGAGTAGCGCTCGAACTCTACATCCGAAAGCTCAAGGTTCCCATCTGCATCGATGTCATTGTAGGTCCAAGTGACCTGAGCCAAAACAGGTGTCGCCAAGACACCCGCGAGCAAGGTCATGGCTGTGGTAGTGCGTAACATCTGGATTCTCCTCAATGTTAGAAGGTGAGGCAGCATTTTATCAAGTAAGACTTCGCTGCGTTTCCAAGAGATATAAAACACCTTAAGGCGAGTATGGTTCCTGTCACCAGTTTAGGGCCCATCTGATCAACGCTGTCGACTGCGCGTATTCCGGAGCATGCGCCCACCCATTCCGACAACATGCGCCCACCTGTTCCGGGCTATTCGCCCACCTGTGACGCGTTGCCGTGAGGCAGCGTGTTTCTGATATGGTGAAAATCCAGTGCAAGCAAACAATAGGCCAGCACAGCAATGCAGAGGTCAATCAACTGTTGGGACGCTGGGTATTGGCGAGTTTTGGGCTATTTGTGACCCTTGGGTCTTTCAGCCGCGCAGCCACTGAGTTCAGGTTGAACAAACGTCCGGTGCGTCGCTCTGATGATTAGCGCGGCAGTTTTCGACCCCCACGGCTTCGATGACTCCAGCGGACGCGGCGATCAAATGGTTCAAAAGAGCCCTGATGTGGGCCAGGATCTTGCGAATGTTGTGGCCGCAGCCGCAGAGGACGGCGAAAATCGCGTCGCCGGTCGTGCCCTTCAACGGACAGCGTGACAGGCGGCCATCGTTTTTCATGTGGCCAATTTCGGGCTCGATGGCGCTGCGCCGTCGCAGCAGCCGTCTCAGCGTCGGGGTGAGGCCACGGCGCCGGCCGCCCGCGGTGCGACGGGAAGAAACCGGCCCACTCCCGCTCGAAAACGTCCCAGTCGATCAGCGTGGTCAGCTTCACCAGCTCGTGGCGCATGTCGACCATGTCGGTGAGACGCGGGCGCAGCAGGTCGTCTTGCTCTTTCTGGCGGGGGTGGGGCTTCATCGGGGCTCCGAAATTCGTAATGTTTCGAAGGCCAGGCTACAAAATCCTGCAATTTCATACCAGCGTTTCAGCGAGACCTGCGAACGAAATCAGCAGGTTGAGGTTTGTTTAGCAGGCTGCTGAAATAGTCTAGGGCAGTGCACTACACCGGCAAAAAGGGGCTATATTTGTGCTCTCTCGTCGAGCTGACGAAAACCTCTCGGGACCTGCGTCGATGAGCTCCACGAGAACAGCTTATCAAAATCCTTTTTCAGCAGCCTGTTAGGGTGAACCACTGAACTTGAGCTGAGCTTCCGGCCGCCAGCGCCCAAAAGCATCGTCCCGATAGACCAACGACCGACCATGCACTAACCTTCAAACTGGACCACCCGATGGGGGCGCTCCACAGCAACCACACTGGATTCACGACATGAAGCCCTCTTGAATTTGTTTAATACAGCCACCTGACTTTCGTATAAATGTAGTAAGATGTGGAACAAATCGGCTTATATTAGCGTTCAGAAAATATATTTCAATTTGCTTCACAGGTGAAACATATGCGTTTGGTTGACGGTGATACCTATAAAACTGGAATAGTATATAATGGGTATATCATCGACCTCTTCGGCCTAATCTTCTGATTTAAAGGAGTTAAACTATGACGAATCCGGAAGTACTAGATGGTCATCCACGTCAATATACGACGGCTAGGGCGAAAGTTATTAATTCGAGTTCAGAAAATATAGCTCCGATCATAACGTCAGATTTTCCGCCGTTCGAGCAGCGTTCAACAAATCTCGTAGACGTTTCTTTCAATTGCCGCAGTAAGAAGTATTTTAAGTTGTTTCCCATTATCAGAAGCTTTGTACGACGTCGCCCAATGGCCTACGTCGGAAGCGCAATTATTCTTGGTCTTGCTGCATCACAGTTTTTAAAAGCCGCTGATCGTCATGAAAATAAAACGCTTCAGAGCCCTGATGCCAAGCTAAGACACTCTCCATACAACACCCCTCACGCAGGTACATACAGGACACCTCTGTGGGTTCTCCAAAAAAAAACAGGAATGAGATAAATGACACTGCGTGCGTTGGCCGATCATCATGGAATCTCAACCTGCTATGATGACCGCCATGTACCTGATGCGACCTTGCGCCTGATCCTTGAAGGTTTGGGGATCGATCCAAACGGCCCGAAAAGAGGCCCACGTGCCGCAAAACAAATGCCCTCTCTTTCGGTCCGGGCGCCACGGCCCGCCAGGGGCTGGGGCATCTTTTGCCAGCTCTATGAGCTGCGTTCGAGGCGAAATTGGGGGATCGGTGATTTTGCAGATCTGGCACGGCTGGCGGAGCTATGCGGAGCGGAAGGGGCGGATTTTATCGGGGTTAATCCCCTTCACGCTCTCTTTCTTTCCGCGCCGGACCGTTGTTCGCCGTTCTCGCCCTCGAACCGGCGGTTCCTCAATCCCCTCTATATTGCACCAGATCTGCTGGGGCTCGATCGTCCTGATATCGAAGACGGAGATCTGGTAAACTATAAAGCTGTGACTGAAACTAAGCTGACCGCACTGCGCAGTGTCTTTGATCAATCCGAAGAAAACGCCGCCTTCGCTCTGTTCGTGGAAACTCAGGGCGAGCCACTTCGATTGCACGCGTTGTTCGAGGTTATCTCGGCTCTCCACGGCGGCACTGGTTGGACAGCATGGCCAGAAAACTATCGACAACCCGATGGTAAAGCTGTCGCTGCAATCGCAAGGCTTCATTCGGACGATATCAGGTTTTACGAATGGCTCCAGTGGATCGCCCGCGAGCAACTGAGTGCTGCCCAACGGGCTGCCGTTGAAGCCGACATGCGGATAGGCCTCTACCTCGATCTGGCGGTGGGCGAAGCGCAGGATGGATCTGCGACTTGGTCAGGCACTGCAGCAGCACTTCCCAACCTGGACGTGGGGGCGCCCCCTGACATGTTTTCCGAAGAAGGTCAGAACTGGCATTTGGCTGCACCATCGCCGACGGCGATGGCTGAAGAGGAATTCGCCAATTACCGCGCAATGATTTCCGCTCAGTTGCGTGATGCAGGGGCACTTCGCATCGATCACGCTATGGCCCTCTGGCAACTTTTTCTGATTCCCTCCGGCCGGCCGGCTTCCGAAGGTGCGCACTTGCGATATCCTATGGCTGATCTGTTGCGCGTTTTAACAGAAGAGGCCAATGCGGCTGATGCTGTTTTGATCGGTGAGGACTTGGGGTTTGTACCTGAGGGTTTTCGTGAAGTTATGGATGCCGCCAACGTTCTGAGCTATCGCATTGTTTATTTCGAACAAGATCAGAAAGGCTTTTACGCCCCGGATGCCTATCCTTCGACAGCATTTGCTTGTCTGTCCACTCATGACCTGCCCGTCTTGGCGGCATGGTGGCGCGGTGACGACATTGATTTGCGGGAAGCGAATGGCCTTGTCTCCAAAGAAGCCAGTATCAAGCATCGTGCACACCGCAAATCGGAAAAAGAAAGCCTGATACAAGCGATAAAGATTAAGGTCGATCCCGCCGCACCTGTACTGCCTGATGCTGTGCTAACTGGTACCTACTCCTTTGTTTCTAAAACAAATAGTATTCTCGCTGGTGTTCGTTTGGCCGACTTGACAGGTCCTGAAACTCCGACGAATCTCCCGGGTGTGGGAGACGAGCATCCAAATTGGCGTCCGCGGTCGCCGTTAGACATTGAAGAAATTGCCCGTCACCCGTCTTTCGTCCGCGTGATCGCTAAAATGCGACAAAACCGTTAGGTGTCTCTCAATACCTTTGAACTGGCCCCAACCGAAGCCCAAAACCTGTCGAGAGGCCTGCCGCTGGCACTGGCAGAGGAAAACTGCTTGAGGCGGGCGGGGCCGTAGCGTTTGCGGATGACACAACACAATTTCACTCAAACAGTGAAACGGAGGTCAACTCGCCGAATTGATGCTCGGCCTAACGGGTACACGCAGCCTGCATGGGCCCTCATTGATTTATGGTCAGAATGATTGAGGTGCTCCCCATTCGCTCTGCACAGACGGGTTCGTCAACTACGAGCGGACCGCGAAGGACGCGCGCATCCCGCACTTCGCGCTCAACGCAAGGCGGCGGACGGAGCGAACCCCGCGCGGCTACCACATCAACACACCGTGAACGCCCTGATCAGCCGTTTCCGCGCCTTCATGCAGCGCCTCGGACGGACCCGCGTCAAAGAACCTTGCAGCCTACGGCCGATGGCATGCCGCCCGAAGCAACGCGGACCGCTCCAACCTTCATTTGCTCAGGCTGCTGCTCGCTTCAGGCCCTCACCATCCGAACTGAGCTGCGAGCCGTGAAATTCCAAGCGCACCCGGCGGTCAAAATCCACCCGATCACCCCGCCC
>NZ_JBMERN010000097.1:0-13873 GCF_049310965.1 Loktanella sp. DJP18
GGGATGCCCTGGGAATTCGGTAATAGCGACATCAGTTGCCGATCGATCCAGTGATTGCCCGGCAGCTCTGGGGCAATCGGTTTTTGAGCAAAACATTTTGTCTCTGATGCATGGCTAGGAGTTGCAGGCCTGGCTATCCTGACGACAGAACGCGGCCCTTTCATACACGGCGCGCGCGCCTGTCCATGCCCCCCACAGGACGATGAGCAGGAGTAATGACAAGAAGAAGGCTTTCACAGTGGAGTCCTGCTCGCGCTCTTTCATGATCAAGTCCATTTCGCCCAGGCGTGGGTCCATATGAAAACTCAGTCGGCCGAGAAACGCGTCAAGCGCAGCGATGTCGGGAAGGAGGATGCTCTTGGATGGCGGAGGTGGACTGAAGGTATATGATTCCTTGTCCGGCATTTTCGCGAATTCAATTTCTGCGTATTCAGTTTGTATGCGGTTCATCATGTCTGCCAATTCCGGATGTTCATCACCCTCTCGAGAGATAATCAAACGTGCCTTCACACCCGCGAAATTCTTGAGATCAAACTCGGACGGTGTTTTGTCGCCATGTGCGTCGAAGAAACTGATCCTGAGAACGGTGTCGATTTTTGAGCGCAGCTTTATGTCGACGCTGTAGAACATGTCTTTGCGGATGGAATAACCAGGCTTGAGCGATTTCCTGATGTGGCGCTCAAGTGCGACCGCGCCCAGATGTTTCAGATGCTCGTTTTTTTGATATTTCTCATCATCTGTCCGTCGACGCGCATCCTTGGCCACCTGATCTTCAGATGCGCGCTGCTGGCGCCCGGCAATCAGGTCTGCCTCTTGTTGCCTGGCATCCTCCAATGGGCTTGCAACGCCGCGTTGTCGTGAGAGCGCGTCTGTCCGATTCATCTGGAGGTCTCCGCGGGGTTGAGCAGGGTGTCTGTGTCAGACACGATGATGCCGATGCGCCACCTTCGAGGGTAAATCGAGGTGGTTTCAAGGCAGAAATGGGACGCGAACTTTGCATTGGATTGTCAAAGCCAGTTTGGCCGGGTCGTTCACGGTAAGAGGCAGCGTCTCAGCGGCGTGACGACTGATGATGATCTTTTTTGCCGCAACCAATACCCTCGGCTACGAGGCCCGCAGAGCATTGCTCAGATGGTCAGCCATGACGTCATGGCCAGCCTGATACAGTCGATTGATGGCGTCCTGGACAAAGCCGTGCTGAATCCGGACCATCCGATCCTCGATTTTCGTCACACCGGATAACCCAGCGAGGATTTGCCGGTCGATATAGTTGAGCGCCTCGTTGCACTCAAACTCACGGACGCCGTGGCTTGGCAGGTTGCCCTGCCAGATCAGCTCGACGTTGTAGCGAAGTGTAGAGTTTTGTGTGCAGGTAAAGGTGCCATCGGCACTGATGCTGGCACCATAAGCACCGTTCTGGACGGTCACATCGATTGAACCGTCGGGATTGCGGCTGTCGATCCGGCAGATCAGGTTCGAGCCGACACCACTGAGGTTGCGGATCGCGAAAAAGCGGCGTGTGATGACGCGGTGATCGAAAGATGTGACGGACATCGGGTTTTTCTCCTGGTCGGAATATTTGGGTCTTGTTACGCCACAGTGGCGCGCAGGTCTGCGGCGAGGTCGTGATCTCCCAACCCTGCTAACCGGCGTGCTGCTTTCTCGATGGTGCCATCGTCGTGGTCTCGCAGGTAAGACCGCGGCGCATTGGACCGGATCTCTTCAACAATTCACGCGATGACCGCATCTGGTTGTCTCGACGCGCTGAGGCGATGAGGTGTCTGACCCTGCCATATGACGTCGACGGGCAGTTCATGAAGCCCAAGCCCGATGGCTGTGAGGGACTTGCCGTCGCGCGTGATGAGTGCTTCACACTGCGGATTGGTGATGTGGACCAAAATCCGGTCGTTGGACCAGTTTGCGATCATCAGCGCCAGGCAGCTGGATCGCGATGCACTCGCTCCGGCCGGCTGGTTTGGTCAGCATGCGGCAGGTTCCTTGCGTCTATCAGGCGCATTGGCGTGGCGCGTCATTGCGCGTAGGGAAACACCCAGGTCAGCATGTCCGTTCGCACACAAAATTTCTGCGGCGTTGCGCAGGGCTTCATCGTTGCGGTCGCGCAGGGCGGTGTGCACCGGATTGCGCCAGGCATGGACCATGACCCAGTCGAGGGCGGCATCGCAGTCTCTTACTGGGTTGATGTGTTCGGGCACATCCCCTTGCCATAGCAGGTCGACCGGTTCGTTCTCGAGAGTCATCGAGAAGGAATAGATGTGCGTGCCTTCGCGCGTGATGAACGCGGTGTGGCCACGGTTCAGGATCAGGATCTTGAAGCGCTCGGGCCCGTAGGGCTCGATCAGGCGCGCGAAGAGGATGTCGCCGCTGTTGGTGCGGATCGCGATGTAGAGCGTCTGGTGCGGGAACATGGTGAGCATAGTGCATCCTTCCGGGTAGAGGTCATCGCTGGTGATAAGATGGGGTCGCAGGGCGACATCACGTCGTCTTTCAGGATGGAATGCCGTCTTCGCGCATGGCACCGCCCTGTCTCACGGATGGGACAGGGCAGGGTTCTGCGTCTCTCTTGTGGGACAAGCGCGGAGGTAAGCGCCATCCCCCATTCAGGTCATCCGATCACTGATCGGCCAGTTGCGCCTTCAACGCAACCTCGGCATCGAACATGTCGCGGATCGCCGCCTTGTCGTTCGCGCGCACGGTCATGTCGTCGTAGAATTGATCGCCGTCGAAGCGGATGATGGTCTTGTTCGAGTTCGCGATCCGCATGGCGATGTCGCGCAGCTGATCTGTCATCTGGACGTCGGCGCGCTCCCAGATCTCGGTGTCGTTGTCGCGCGTCCAATCGCGCAGTGGGAGCGGGACGATCTCGCCGTCGATGTTGGCTGCGGCGCTGTCGATGAAGAGCCAGCTGTCCGAGGTGTAGTTCAAGACAAGACGCATCGTGACCTTGCCATCCTTCTCTCCCATGTAGATTTCGATGTAGTGGCGGATGTCGGTGTAGCGCGGTGTATTGGGGTGTTTGTACCAGAGCATGCCGGAAAACTCGTCGGTCTTTTTCTTCAGCTTACCCAGGGCAGCGGACCGGGCGCGATCGTAAGCCTCTTTGTAGCGTGCGGATTTTTCCGCATAGCTAGCGTTCTCCGGATCGAGCTGAGAGAGGGCTGCGTAGCCCCGCCAGTTCGCCTCGGCCGCGGCGGCCGGCAGGGGGCTGGTGTAGGCTGCGATGATGTCGATCGCCTCGGCGGCCGCAGGCGTGCCGACGGGAACTTCGAAATCGCTCTCCTCCAGCAAATCAATCAGTGCCATTGCGCCTTTTTGCGCGGCAGCATCCAGTCGACGCGCCTCGGCGCTGGGTTCCGGTCGCCGAAGCATCAATGCCCGCATTCGACACGGCTGGGGCCGCCGCACCCGCGGTGTCGGCAGTCTCCTGGGCGAAAGCCGGTGACAGGGTGCCGAAAAATCCGACGGCGATAGAAAGACAGACAGGAATAATGACGGGAAAACGCATTGATAACTCCGGATGGGACGAATGGGAAAAAGCGCTGCATGCACGAGGACACACAACAAGAGTGCCTCGTGAATCACAGGGCATCAAGAGCTGGGATGGAAACATGGAAAACGGCGTGACCCCGCAAGGGATCACGCCGTTTGTTTCATGATATGACGGGGTCGTAAGCTAAAATCGACGCAGGGTGGCGCGGCGGTCTCCGGGCCCCCAGGCACCCGAGAGGGGAAGAAACTCGATATTTTCCCTGTAGAGCACATCATGCAGGAAGATGGCGATCAGTGTCATCAGCTGCCGCGAGCGCATCGCGTTGCCGCTCTCGGACTCCAGCCACGGCGACAGCATCCAGCCGATGAAGCGGTGATTGGCGCCGGACAGGCGCACATCCTGTGGCGTCGGCGCGAGGTGCAGGTAGGTGCCAAAGGCACCCTCCTGCATGATGTCTGCGAGGTCGATCTCGCGCGTGGTCTTTCTGGCGTGCTTTGCCAGCTTATCCTTCAGGTCGAGGATATCATGGAGGAAGCGCACCACCTCTGAGACCCGGGCCATCCGGATGTTGATGAAAGGATCGACCAGGCTGACATGCGGCAGGCTCTGGTTGAGCTTGCGCAAATAATGGATGCGGGGAACGACGCCGGATCGGCCCGCAAAGAAAGTCTCCACGGTCTCAGGTGTCGTTGCTTCGGCCTGACGGACGGACGCCGGCACAGCACCGGTGCGACCTTTCAGGGTGAGGTAGGCTGCCAGCGGTGTCGTGGCGATGTCGAACCCGGTCCCGGGGTAGGTTGCAGGCAAGGCGGCAGCGATGGCCTGCATCACAGCGACGGGCGGGATCTAAGCAAGGAGGGGATCGGTCTTGAAGACGGTCGCGACACCCTCGTCATAATCGATCGGGAAGCCGCCATTCATGATGCGACGCTCCATATAGCCGAGCACGGCTGGCACGGATTTCGCGAGCGCGGCTTCAAGGCGCGCCATGCCGTCATCATCGAGCGCGTGCGGGTAGCCGGCGGATGCGAGGCTGTGTGTAAGGCGCTGCGGGCTGAGCACTGTCATGGTCGTCTCCTGGTCGGCATGGGGCATGAAAAAATCCTGCCGTCTCGCGACGACAGGATCTTGCACAATGAGATGAGGGTCAACGACCCTGATGGACTCAGTTGTCGCGGCTGATCGACTGGACTTCGCCGGTGTCTGCGTTGGCGCAGAGCACGACGGTCCGGATCTCTTCGTTAGCCAGCGCATCGAGGATGCCGTTGGCGGTGGTCTGGCAGGCCTCTACCGTCATTGCCAGGGGCTGCGCGGTGATGGCCACCCCTGTCGTGTAGAAGACGCCCATGCCCCGCATGTTTGGGTCCTCCACCATCAGTTCGCGGCTGACGGTCAGAGTCCAGACCTGGTCAGGGCCATCCTGTGCGGCGACAGGCAGGCTCGCCAGCGAGGCGAAGGCCAGCAGGGTCATCAGGGTCGTAATGCGGAAAAAAGTCATCGTGTCGTATCTTTCTCTTGTTGTCGTCTGAGGGGTCTCACAGAGATGACCCATCCGGTCGACAGGTTGGTAATGGCGGGAGCAAGTAGCGTCAGAATGTCAAATGTGCGAGCCCTTTTGTCAGACAAGTCGGCATAAAAATTCAGCCGAGTCCATCGTCTTGAGGTGCATTATGCGGGAGTGGCGCAGCTGCGCAGTTCGGGCGTTATACCGTAGCCTGAATATTGTTATCGCTTCATCATTTTCGGCGCAATCATATACATCATCGTGTCGATCTTCGCCTTCCTTTGGTTGGGACAACGCTTCACGAGGTTCGTTATGGCGTCAGCCAGACCATCGAGATCAGCTTGCGGTCCGTTGGCATTCGCTTCGATGAAGGCAAAAACAATATTCTCCTTCTCTATCGGAAAATTCGGGTAAGTGTCGCGGATCGCCCCTGTCATTGCTGCCAACGCCGCAGCGATGTTTGCCGTGCGTCGCAGGTTGTCCGTGTTTGCGGAATGATCCTGGATACGCTGGAACGTCTTCAGCATGGTGAGTTCGATATCTTCTATCGCCGCCGCTTCGGCTGATTTCTTTCTCCGGAATATTTCGAACATCCCACCTCCTGTGTTGAATTTTTGCGCCTTCATGTTGGATGAGAGGAACGTTGCAAAATTCATGCAAAGAGCCTGCCTCGAACGCCATGATCCGGAGTTCTGTGGAATGACTTGTAAGTCTGAAGAAGAGATAACCCGGGTGGGCCACGCTCTCAGGCATTTCAGCTGGATACAAGTCGCAGTGTTATCTGGTGGCGTCCTGATTAGATGAGGGTGAGGACGTTCTGGACGATCACGACAGCAAGTGCTCCGGCACCGGCAGCCAGCGCAAAGGGGATGGGTGAGATCGGCTTTTGCACGAAGACCTCACGCGGTTTCGCTTTCTTGTCGAACCGGCAGGCGGCCGGCAGCAGTTCCTCAACGACGACGGACTCGGCCGGGGTCAGTGTGCTCATCTCGTCTGTGCCCCAATAGATAGGGCGGTCATGCGGGACCTGACCTTCGGGTGTGTTGCGACGAATGATGACGATCTGACACTCAGGCGTGGCGCATCTGACGGCGACGTGAAATCCTGGTTTGATCATGTAGTTGGCATTGGGCATCGGCGGATCTCTCTTTAAAAATACTGGATGACGCGCAGACGGGCGTAGGCGAGGAACTTGGGGTAAGGCGAAAGCGAAGACCCAGAGGTGCAACCAAATTTGCCCGCTAACGTTCCATCACGTCGGCACGGCTACGCGCGACAATACGTCAGCCGCAGCAATGACTTCGGCGCGGATCTCCGCCTCTGTCCTCTCGATATCGCGGTGGTCGACGCCGCGCTGAAGAAATCCCGCAGGCAGGGTCATGCGCACCGGGATGCCAAGGGCATGCGCCGCGATGCCACCGGCGAGGTCGATACCGGTCTGCCCGCCAGATACGACGAGCGACAACCCGATATGCTGGTGCACCGGTGTGAGGATGGCGTGGAGATGCGCGTTCAGCGCAGCCTGCGTCCAGCCCGCCTTCGCAAGCGAGTAGATGCCGTTCCCGGCGATGTTCAGCACCGGGCGGCCGGCGGTGGGGTCGAGACCGAGATCGGTCAGAGTCCACCACAGACGACGCGCGGAGGTCAGCGGTGCATCGGTCAGGGGGAGCGCGAGGTAGCGATCACCTGCGGCCCGGCGGGTCAGGCGTTCTCCCGCGGTCTCGTAATCGAGTGCCAGGGCGATGGTGAGCTGAGCGCATCCGGCATTCTCGTAAGTCCGGGGCGGGTAGGCGCGCTGGGCATGAGCCACGATGTCGAGCATAGGGAGACCTCCAAGGGACACATCAGGGGGAACTCCGATCCTCAGCGATGATCTGCATGGGGTCGTGACCTATCGGGACCCCATGCAGGACATGCTGCTCTCAACTGCGCCGCGCCAACGCGGCTCCTACACAGACGGTAAGTTTGTGTAGGAAACCCTGTCTGTCTTTCTGGCTGTCTGTCTTTCTGGCTGACCAGTGGCGCCTGTCAGTGCGGGATCACGAAAGGCTTCGCGAAATCACCGCTGTCGTCGTAGAGCAGGACGTCGTTCGGGCCGAACATCTTCACGCGGAAGCGCGGATCGCCGTGGTCGCAGGGGTATTCGAGGTCGTCATTCTCGACATCGGTCATGTCGGGGCACTTTGCGCGCATGAAGTTGGCGAACCGGTTGCAGTCGCACGATCCGTTGCCGCCTGACCACCAGAAGGGATGGAACTTCTCTCCATCAGGATGCAGCGACGTCACCCGCTCGCCCGTCAGGGTATCGATTATCTCGCGTTTGAACGCAGTGAGCAGGTGGTCTTCTGTCTGGGCGTGGAACATGGCGTCGTCTCCGGTTCGGGTTCAGGTCGCGCAGCCCCGGTCTCCCGGCGCAATCGACCCCTCACCATGAGGGGGTAGGTGCTCCGGTAGCAGTTTTCAAAAGCTTTGTGCCGACCCGATCAAGGTCGGCACCATGCTGTTGGGCATGTTGAGGCAGGTCGGCAATCCGCGCGGCGTCACTGAGGTGTTCCGGATCGGTGTGTTATGACGCGAGTCTCACGGGTCAGTCTGCGGAGGTTGCCCGATCGTCGACGACCGTGATGCCTTTGCACAACACGCGGAACGCCATCACCAGAGCAGCAACACCCATCCATCCTGCAACGCCTGCAAGCCAGAAGGACGCGGGAAGATCGAGCGGACCCTCGCCCATCGCCATCGGGCTCCCTGCCAACAGAGCTCCCATCACGAGCAGCAACATGAAGACTGCCGCGCAGCCTGCCAGCGCAATGAGGGCTACCACGAGTGCCAGCAGACCCGCGCTGAAGAGTAAATCGCAAGCACTCGAAACCGGCTTGCCAGGTGCGGCGCCCAGCATTTTGTAGATCCGCGACGATGTCTTGATTTCAAAAAATGCCATGTTGGCCTCCAATGTGTGATGACCATGAAATTGACACGGCAGCGGTGATCCGGAAGTGAAACCTGAGTTTTTTTCGTCCCGCGCCTTGACGGCCGGATGAGATCTCCGGCCGTCCAGCGCGACGTGTAGGTTAGGACCGCGCCTCAGCTCATCGGCAGCGAACGGTTGCGGGGTGATGTCAATCTATCGACCCGGCGCTCGGCCTCGCGCACTACGCTAGCGCGCACGCGCAGCTGACTGTCGATCATCTCCTGGCGCGTAGCACCGCGGTAGGCTTGGGACAAAACCCATTCTGCTGTGCGCATGACGTGAGTGCGTCGTGCGGCCCGTTGCGCGTCAGTGGGGGCATCTTTTTTCATCGCAAATCTCCATGCAATAACCCTCCCGCCGAAGGGCGAGATCAAAGGTATCTGGAGATGCGGAAATCACGTCATGGACAAAACATAGCGGCGCAAACCGGACTGATCAAGAACTGTGTGTCGGCAACTCTCTAAAAGAGGCGAGGCATCACCTGGAAAAGAATTTAGATTTGGTAGGAGGCCCGGGAATCGAACCCGACCGTTCACGCTGATCTGGCGCCTTCGGGGGTATAAAGCCCGACCGCACACCTGTGCTGCCTCCCGGAAAAAATCCGCAGAGCGTTCAGCGTATCGAGTGGTGTGCCTGGTTGGTCATGATCAGGATATTGTGCGGCCTTGGCAAAAAGTCAAACGCTCTGTGCAATAAATCTGAGGGCGGAAAAAAAAAGAAAAGGGCCGGCTCCAACTGGAGCCGGCCCGTATGCCTTTGTGCGACCGTCTACGATCGACATCAGAATGCTCTGTAGTGCGAGAGGGGAAGTCCCTCACGTTCCACATGGTCGTTGTAGTCCTTGAGGGCGTCCGCATTTTCCGAGCACCACAGGCGCGCGACTTCTGCGCGCACGGCAGAGGCGAGGCCCTCTTCGATCACCCGGGGAATATCGATCCCGAGGCGCTGGGCCTCATCAACCAGAGTGGCGTCAAGGTCGAGATCGACCATTGCGGTTTTGCGGTCGGACATGTTGCGCCTGTTTTCCATTTTGAGTGTCTCACTGTGTGAGCTTATTCAATGGATATATCGTCCATGAGGGGGTCGTCCAAATCCCGCCCGGGGTGGAGTGTGGTCAGTCTTTGCCGGAGCTATCCACGCCCTTGTTCGCGACTGCGGTCGGCCAGGTCGCAAGAAAGTGGCTTGGGGTGGATTTCTATAACGTGTAATGTCGTGGCCAAGATTCAGGCTTTTTGGGTGGGATTGCTGTCCATGAGTTTTGCGAAGAGGCGCATGACGCGATCTGGATTGAGCACCAACAGCACTTGAAAGAGCCATTGCACGAAATCTGTGGCACCTGCCGCGGTCGATTTCAGTTCCAGATCGGCCGGCGTCATGTCTGCGGCAAGAAACACCGCATAGGCAGAGATCACGAAAATCAGCGCCACAAGGATTGCTGATGCGATGTTTCGGATGAGCAGGAAGGCATTCCAGATAAAGGAAAAGACAGTAGCCATTTGAATAGACCTTTAGATGGCTTGATTGGAGTGAATGATTCCGGTGTCGAATGTTGAGACATGGAACTCAAGGCTACAGTGCCAGTTTTTCAACGAATCCACCTCATCGCATAAAGTGGCGATTGCACCGCGCCTTTCATATTCAGCAATATGCTCGACACGGTTTGCCAGTGGCCCCCGCATGTGACCCACCCTGGGATGAACCTCGACGCTCAGCATGCCATGCGCTTGAAACGCGCTGAACCTATGCCGCGGAAAGCGCTTTGCCCAATCGTCGAGGCAACGCTGCAATTCCTTTTCAAACTTGTCGCTGAGTTTCTTCGATACTTGCTCCAGCGCACGCTCAGTTTCTTTTATGATACGCTCACGACGGGTCATGTCGGCGGTCCTTTAATTTCCGTGAAAATATGATCGCGCGGCGGCATCAAAGTTTGTTCCGTTCGGAAACGCTATTGCATCGCATTCATCGGCTTGTGCCACGACTGCGCCGAGTCGGTTCCAGACCCATATCTTGCATCCTTCAACAAAAATGGCGGTCTTTTTTCTAACGGATGTTGCCATGGTGTTGGCTCCTAAAATGCTGATTGGCAAACGCCGTTTACGGGATCGTTGCCGGATACGGTTGCACCACATGCGGGGCAAGCGACCGGCATGTTCGGATCGTCATCGCCGGTATAGTTTCCGTCTTTGATCGGACAGCGCATGATCCGCTTTTCTGCCCACGCCATGGACCAGCCCAGGGCGAACGCCGCTGCCGGGTTTGACGGCATGTCGGTTATCGTGGGTTCTTTCAGAAATGCCATGTCTGTGATCCTCAAAGCATGTGGTGGGGTGATCGTTCAGATGATGCGACCGTCGCTCAGTATTGTGCGGTGTTGGCCGCTATCGACAGAGAAGAACTCGGAGAGTTCAGGCTCCGCAACCGGTTGAATGCAATAGCCTTCCTCGCCCGCAATTGAGGATGCCTCAATCATCAGGGCCGGGCGGTCGGCACCCGTTGCGATGATGGCGCGGGTGTTGATGTCGAGGGCCTTAAACATGTGCGTCGTCCTTCTGTGTCAGGACTTCGGCGTCGAACAATGCCTTGTGGGCCGCGGGCGAGGTCTCCCATTCGCCCGCACCGTATCCATTGACGACTTCGGAACCCTCCGCCCGGAAAACCTGACGGTAAAGCATCACGCAGAGCCCACCCTGTGTGGTGGCTTTCTTGAACTGATGGCGAGTCCAGGCGCCGCCCGGGAGCTCTTTCATCTCGGACACGTCTGTGAGGCCAAGATCCTGCGGTGCGTCCCATGCGGTCTGGGCGTTTGCACCCTGATATTTCTCGATCATCTGTTCGGTCCCCGGCTTGGATTTGATACAAGGATGGCCGGACCGCAGTGAGCGGACCGGCCAAAATCGTTCAGGCGGCAGCGATGGCCGACAGGATTGACTGCAAGTCGTCCGTATCGATCTTGCGCGAGATCTCGATCACGTGGCCTTTGAGCGAAATCGTGATCAGGTCGTCCTGCGGCGCGTTGTCCAACGCGTCGTCGAATGTCTGAGCGGACAGGCTGCTCACGACAGCGATCGCGTCGGTGATCGATGCAACCTTCATCACCTTTGTAGCGCGGGCCCGTGGGGCCGCAGCCAAGGAGACAGCCTGCACCGGCAGTTTCGACTTGGTCAGGTTTCGGCGCGGCACGCTGCGGCTCGTCAGCATGGCGCGGTCGATGATCGGGATTTCGATCAGGCCGTCGCGGGCACGGGCCCGCAGCTGGGTGAGCTGGGTCAGCGAGATGCCGTGACGCGCTGCGATGTCTTCCTGGTCGTGCCGGGAGTTCACGGAGTCGATGACGGCGGCCGCGGCTGCCTTTTCGTCCAGCCGGCGCATTGGCTTGCCGGAGCGGTTTCGGCGCTTGAAAGCCTTCAGGGGCATCTGTTCCAGAAGGACTGCGCGGGTCTCGTCGTCGACCTTGATCAGCCCGTCGCGTGCATCGCCGCGCCAGGTCGACAGGGTCGAGAGGGCCAGGCCGCTCTGGTGGGCGTAGCGGGTCAGGCTGGGCACGTAGAGTGAGCCCACGACCAGTGCTGCACGGTCGTCCGGTGCGATCTTGCGTGCATTGCGCAGGGTCGGGGTGGGCGCGTTGGCCCCGTCGATTGCGGTGACATCCAGGGTGGGTGTGTCATGTGGCGTTTCGACCATGTCAGTCGTGCGTTCGATGGTATCGGTGTCGTCGGGCTGCTGGAGTGTCATCATCTATCCTGTCAGGAGCGTGGTATGGGCATGCCCGTCCGGCCTTCCCTGCATCTGGGGGAGGTCGGCGGTGGGCCCGGCCACGACGTCTTTTACTGCCTTGGTCTTGCGGCATGCCCCGGGGGCAGGGCGTTGTCAGTGGTGCCGTCGTCTGCGCCGCCGGCAGCGAAGCGCGCGAACAGGCGGTTTATGGAAGCATGGCTCGCCACCACGAGTGCGCGCAGGCAGTCCTCGTGGAGGGTCTCCACCGAGAACGTGACAGGCTTGAATACGACTTTGACGTCGCCAGAATCGCGCTGCGTCAGTCGCAGGCGATAACCCCAGGTCCGGTCCTTGCAGTCGCGGATCATGCGGCTGCGACCAAACCACGGATTGAGGCTATCCTCGACGTGCAGTCCAGCGCGCGCAGCATCGACGAGGGCGGCGAGATGGTCATTGCCGTCCCAGATGACCGCGTATTCCAGATGAACCGGCAGATCTTCAGTCGGGAACACGTCGCGCGTATCTTCGGCCGAGAGGTCTGAGGCATATCGGTTCACGGCAAGGTCGAGGGTGCCATCTTTGATGATGATGCAGGGCACATCCTTTTCAAAGGTGTGCACCGCGCGCACGCAGAGGGCGCGCAGCTCGGACCAGAGCTGCGTCAGCTTCTGGTGGATGTCCGGATCATCCAGATCAAGGATCGCATGATGATGCAGGTAGACATCGGCAATGACGCCGTGCCAGTCGCTGCGCGAAGCCCAGACGCCGCACGCGCGATTGTGCGGGTTTTCTGAGGCAATCCCATTGCGCGTGAAGCGCATTTCTGTCCGCCAGCCTGCGCGCGTGAGCGCGATGCGGTCGGACCATGCCCCCGCAGGCTGGCCGGTCACGACCATTCCTTGCGCAGGGCGGCATGGTGACGTGCAAACCAGGACAGCACGACCACGGCGGGACCGGCTTCGATTTCGCCGGCGTCGAGCATGGCGATGGCGTCGTCGGCATCGAAAATCTGCGCCTGGATGTCTTCCTGCTCCTCGTCGAGGCCGAAGGTTCCGGTGATGCCGAGATCGCCGGGAAGATCAGCCCGGGCAACGAAGGTCTGAATGCGCTCAGAGGTCCCGCCGGGCGACGGCAGGAATGCCTGCGCGGGGCGCACCCAGTCGATCTCGCAGCCGGCCTCTTCGGCAGCTTCGCGGCGGGCGACGTCCATGCCGGTCTCACCGGGCTCGATCATGCCTGCAATGACCTGGAGCGGACGGTTGTCGACACCGGCGAGGTGAGCGCCGATCAGGAACTGACGGATGAGCAGCACGCGGTTGCGTTTGGCGTCGAAGGGTAGAACTGCCGCGGCGGTGCCGCGCTCGAAGACCTCGCGCATGAAGGGCTCGGATGGCGTGCCATCGAACTTTTCGACGACGCCGGTATAGCGGCCGATCTTGAAGAAGCCCTTGTAGGCGTCTTCGCGGTCCATCCGCAGAACGGGGGTGTTGCTGTAGCTGGTTTTGGATCGGGTCATGACGACCTCCTTGTCTGGTATCCAGAAGATGGTGTTCTTTTGGGGGAAGCGGCAATCATCGCACAACCGGTTGAGCGCCCTCATCGTGGCGATGGGACAAACCTTGCCGGTGCGATAGTGAGGTGTCTGCGTGGCGTCAGATGACGCGGACTTTTGCCTCGGGCACCTGCGAGAAGTGGCAGGGGTCCTTGTAGCGCACGACCGAGACCAGCTCGAGATCGTAGACGCACATGTCACCCCTGCTGTTGCGTGACATCTGGCGTCCAGTCAGGCGTCGGATTTCGCCGTCCAACCGGTCGCGCGTGGTGCGGAAGTGGAGTGCTTTGGGCACGTAACCCGAGGCCCAGAAGAACTCGAAAGTGACAGTGAAGTCACGGACGTCCGATGCGGGTGCGGTGATCGGCAACATCTGGTCTTGCGTCATGGCGAAGTCTCCCGGGGCTGACGGTCAGCGAAAGCTGACAGGAAAGTAGAACTCGTTTGCGAAGGCAAGCTGCGCCGCGTCAGCCTGCGGCGCGTATGCATCCAGGAGTTGGTGGGCAGCATCCTCGGCGGCGACCCTCGGCAGCAGCGCAATCTGGGAGATGTATGTCTCGACACCTTCCTGAGAGGTATGCACCAGGGCCACGACGCGTGCGGTGCAATCGGCGACAGCGGAGA
>NZ_JBMERN010000098.1:0-13747 GCF_049310965.1 Loktanella sp. DJP18
ACAGAAGACTTCGATGCCGGTGATCTTCCTCACGTCCAAGGACGATGAGATCGACGAGGTGCTGGGATTGCGCATGGGGGCCGACGACTACGTCAAGAAGCCGTTCAGCCAGCGGCTGCTGGTCGAACGTATCCGTGCCCTGCTGCGACGGCAGGACGTCATCGGCGGAGAGGTGGTCGAAGAGACCGAGGACAACAAGGTCATGGTCCGCGGCGAATTGACGATGGACCCGTTGCGCCACGCGGTGAAGTGGAGGGGCAACGATGTGTCCCTGACCGTGACGGAGTTCCTGCTGCTGCAGGCGCTGGCCCAGCGTCCCGGATTCGTCAAGTCACGCGATCAGTTGATGGACGTCGCCTACGATGACCAGATTTACGTCGATGACCGGACCATCGACAGCCACATCAAACGGCTGCGCAAGAAGATGCGTCAAGCCGACGATGAATTCTCGGCGATCGAAACGCTTTACGGTATCGGCTATCGGTATAACGAAGCTTGACGATGACCGACGCGGCCCGCCACATCGATGTGCGCGACCTGAACTCCGTGCGGCGCGCCGCACGGAATGAGCCTGATCTCGTGCTTGGCGACGACTGGGTCTCGCCACAGTCTCTTGGCGAGCGCGAACTGATGCAGCGGCGCAAGGCGCGCCGGCTGATCAACCTGCGTTCGTCACCGATTGCCCGCAAGATCATCACGTTCAATCTTCTCGCGATGATCCTGCTGGTGTCAGGCGTCCTTTACCTGAATCCCTCGCGGGATAATCTGGCCTACCAGCGTGCGAACGGCCTCGTGAACGAAGCGGAGTTGATCGCGAACATCCTGGAAGCGCGGATGCCGTTGACGGCACCGGTCGATCTGGTCAGCGGCGACGGCATCGACGTGGCGCAAACGCTACAGGGGATGACCCTGCGCGGCGGGATCGAGGTCGACATTTACAGTCCGACAGGCCAATTGCTGGCTTCGGCAACCGGACAGCCGAACGGGTCCACGGTCGACACGCTGCAACGTGAGAACGGCAGGACATACATCACCGACGCCCTGTCGCGTGCCTGGTCGGCGCTGCGTGACCTCGTGCCGTCAGGTCAGAGCGACGAACCTGCCGCCTTGACGCTTGGCCCGGCCGATGTGGCCGCGATCATGCAGAACGGCATCGATGTGCGGACGCGACAGACGGAGGAGGGTACGAATTTCATCGTCGCGACGCCGATCGAACAGGATGGTCGCGCCGTCGGCGTCGTGTCGATTACGAGCGCTGCGGGAGAGCTTGACGATCTGGTCAGCAGAGAACGTGAACAGGTCCTGCGTCTGTTTCTGGTCAGCATCGTCGTCAGCGTGATCCTCAGCCTCGTCCTTGCCTCCACCATCGCGAATCCGCTTGCGGACCTTGCTGCCGCAGCAGAGCTTGGACGTGACAAGAATGCCCGCAAGATGTCACCGACGCGGGTGCGAATCCCTGATCTGACCGGCCGCCCGGACGAGATCGGACGCCTGTCAGGAGCGTTGCGTGGAATGGTACAGGCGCTTTACGAACGGATCGAAGGGAACGAACAGTTTGCCGCCGATGTGGCTCACGAGATCAAGAACCCGCTCGCATCATTGCGGTCGGCGGTCGGGTCGCTGCGGATCGTCAAGAAGGACGACCACCGCGAAAAGCTGCTGGAGGTGATCGAACATGATGTCCGGCGGCTCGATCGCCTAGTCAGCGACATCTCGAACGCATCGCGACTCGATTCCGAACTGGTCAAGGAAGAAGAGGAAACCTTCGACCTGCTCAAGACGCTGGGCAACCTGAACGAATTCCTCGGACGCGAGGCAGAGGCGAACGGAATCGAATACATTTCCGACCTGCCGGATCAGGCGATCATGGTACAGGGGCTCGAGGGGCGGCTGGCGCAGGTCTTCGTCAACCTGATCACCAATGCCATTTCGTTCTGCGAAGAAGGTGACGCGATCCGCGTCTGGGCCCGTCGTCGCGAGAACAGGATTCTGATCGTGGTCGAGGATACCGGCCCCGGCATCCCAGACGGGGCGCTGACCAAGATCTTCAAACGCTTCTATTCCGAACGGCCGGAAGGTCAGTTCGGCAACAATTCCGGTCTGGGTCTGGCGATCAGCAAGCAGATCGTGGAAGCACACGGTGGCGTGATCTGGGCGGAAAACATCCGGCCCACAGATGCCGACGTTACGTCTGACCCGCTGGGCGCGCGCTTTGTCGTGGGCCTGCCGGTCTGACCCATGACCGGCTCGGATACGGTCCATGCCACAGCTGTCGCCTTCGCGGGGCGGGGTGTCCTGATCCGCGGGCCATCGGGCGCGGGGAAGTCCGCGCTGGCGCTGGATCTGATGGCCGTCGGCGCGGTCCTGATCGCGGACGACCGGGTCCAGTTGACCCGCCGGGGCGACCACATCCTTGCCAGTTGTCCGCCCGTCCTGTCCGGTCTGATCGAGGCGCGGGGGCTGGGATTGCTGCGGGCGGCGGTTGCAGGTCCGACCGCCTTGGCCTGCGTCGTCGACCTTGACGTCGCGACCGAAGACCGGCTGCCCCCGCGACGGACCGTCACGGTCTTGGGATGCGACCTGCCTTTGATTTACCGCCCCGCTGGCGTAAGCTTTGCACCAGCCCTTCTGCAATACTTGCGCGCGGGCCTTGCAGACGAACGGGCCCGACAGAGTGATGATTGACCATACCGCCTTGGCCGATGACCTGATTGGTCCCCGGATCCTGCTGGTCACCGGCCCGTCAGGGGCGGGCCGATCGACGGCGATCAACGCACTGGAGGATCTGGGGTTCGAAGTCATCGACAACCTGCCGCTGTCGCTGCTGCCGCGCCTTCTGGATGGCACGACGACCGGCCCCTTGGCGCTGGGCCTTGACGTGCGCAATCGGGATTTCAGCACAAACGCCTTGATCGAGGCGATTGACGGCCTGACCCGCGCGATTGGCCATGCAGCGCAGGTCGTCTTTCTGGATGCGGACAATGACACGCTGATCCGTCGATACTCCGAAACCCGCCGCCATCATCCGCTGGCCCCCGCTGGCCCGCCGCTGGCGGGCATCTCGTCAGAGAAGGAACTGCTTGCGCCGATCCGATCACGCGCGGATGTACTGATCGACACCTCCGATCTGTCGCCGCATGGCCTGCGGTCAGAGATCGAGCGGTTGTTCGCGCGCGGTCGCGGCAAGGTGCTGGGCGTGTCGGTGCATTCATTTTCCTACAAGAGGGGCCTGCCACGCGGTCTGGACATGGTCTTTGATTGTCGGTTCCTGCGCAATCCGCATTGGGACCCGCAGTTGCGGCCGCGCGACGGGCGTGACGCCGACGTTGCCGCCCATGTTGCAGCCGATCCACGGTTCGATCCGTTCCTTGACCAGATCAAGGGGCTGGTCGATCTGGTGTTGCCGGGGCACAAGGACGAAGGTCGGGCGCATCTGTCGATCGGGTTCGGCTGTACGGGCGGGCAGCACAGGTCTGTCGTTCTCGCGGAAAGGCTGGCGTCGTCCCTTGCGCAGGACGGCTGGCCCGTATCTAGTCGCCACAGGGAATTGGAACGCCGCGACGGGACAGGACCCGGCGGAGAGCGGGGACTGGGCGCTTGATCGGAATCGTCATCGTGGCGCATGGCAATCTGGCGCGGGAATACCTGTCGGCCGTGGAACACGTCGTGGGCAGGCAACCGGGTATCTGTGCCATTTCCATCGCGCCCGACGATGACCGCAGCGTGAAGCAGGCCGAGATCTGCGATGCGGCCGACGCCGTCGACGTAGGAAACGGTGTCGTGATCGTGACCGACATGTTCGGCGGCTCACCCAGCAACCTGAGCCTGCGCGCCTGCAGCCCCGAGAACCGTCGAATCCTGTATGGGGCCAATCTGCCGATGCTGATCAAGCTTGCGAAATCGCGCAACAAAACCGTGCCGGAAGCGGTGACGGCGGCGATCGACGCGGCGCATCGCTATATCAACTCTCATATCGTGGGGCCACAGTGACCATGGCCCATGCTCGCCTTCTGATCCGCAACATCAAGGGACTGCATGCCCGCGCGTCGGCCAAGCTGGTCGAGGTCGTGGAAGCGCACGATGCCACGGCTGTGGTCAGCAAGGACGGGATGCAGGCCGGCGGCGACAGCATCATGGGCCTGCTGATGCTGGCCGCGACGAAGGGCACCTATATCGAGGTCGAGACCCATGGCCGCGAGGCCGAAACCCTGAAGGACGCCATTGCGGCTTTGGTCGATGACAAATTCGGCGAAGGTGACTGAAGCAGGCGGCGCGTCGGACGCGCCCCCCGATGCCCCGAAGGTCTACGACCGTCGTTCGCTCAGCTATGCGTCATCCTTCGATTCGCCCGGCCGTCAGGCCTTCATCCGCGCCGTGGAATGGATGACCGGCAAGGCCACGATCATCCGCATGGTACGCGCGTATGAACGGGCGGGACTGGCGCGGGGGCAGGCGTTCTGGGGCGCGACCCTTGCCGCGCAGGGCATCCACGTCACGACACCCGCCGACCAGATCGGCCGCATCCCTGCAGCGGGGCCGGTCATTCTGGTCGCGAACCATCCGCACGGCATGGTCGACGGCATGGTGCTGGCCGAGGTGATCGGACGACGCAGGCTGGATTACCGCATCCTGACCCGGTCGCTTCTGACCTCTCTCGATCCCGAGGCATCGAAGTTCATGATTCCGGTGCCGTTCCCCCACCAGCCCGACGCGCAGACCCGGATGATCGAGATGCGCCGTGCCGCGATGGATTATCTGGCGCGACAGGGCCTTGTAGCGCTGTTTCCGTCGGGTGTCGTGGCAAACGCGCCAGGCATGTTCGCAGCGGTCGAGGAGGCAGAGTGGAACGTCTTTACCGCCAAGCTAATCCGCACGTCGCAGGCGACGGTCGTGCCGTGCTTCTTTCCGGGTGCAAATTCACGGGCCTATCAGATTGCCAACTGCATCTCTCCGCTGTTGCGCCAAAGCCTTTTGTTGCACGAGGTCGCGCGGACGCGAAACAGCGACTTTGCTCCGGTGATCGGTGACGCCATCCCGTATGACGCGTTGCAGCCACGTATGTCGGACCCGCGCGCCTTGATGACCTGGCTGCGGGCACAGACACTGGCCTTGGGTCAGCGGGTCGGAACCGGCACGTCGCCGCGATAGTCGTAGAAGCCGCGCTGCGACTTTCGGCCCAGCCAGCCGGCCTCCACGTATTTGGTCAGCAGGGGACAGGGGCGATATTTCGTGTCCGCCAGCCCGTCGTGCAGTACGTTCATGATCGCAAGGCAGGTATCCAGCCCGATGAAATCCGCCAACTCCAGCGGCCCCATCGGGTGATTTGCGCCGAGTTTTAAAGAGGTGTCGATCGATTGGACCGATCCGACGCCTTCGTAAAGCGTATAGATCGCTTCGTTGATCATCGGCATCAGGATGCGATTGACGATGAAGGCGGGGAAATCCTCTGACGCGGTCGAGGTCTTGCCCAGCCGTTCGACGACGGCTTCGCAGGCGCGAAACGTGGGCTCGTCCGTCGCGATCCCGCGGATCAGTTCGACAAGCTGCATGATCGGCACCGGGTTCATGAAATGGAAGCCCATGAACCGTTCCGGACGGTCGGTGCGCGACGCCAGCCGCGTGATGGAAATCGAGGAAGTGTTTGACGTGAGGATCGTATCGGGCTTCAGGTGCGGGATGAGGTCTTCGAAGATGGCCTGCTTGATCGTCTCGCGCTCTGTCGCAGCCTCGATGATCAGGTCGGTGTCGCCCAGATCGGTCAGCTTCTGCGTCGTGACGATGCGCTTCATCGCCGCGGCTTTCGTGGCCTCATCGATCATGTCGCGGCTGACCTGCCGGGTCAGGTTGCGGTCGATCAGGGCGACAGCCTTGTCCAGCGCATCCTGGCTGACGTCGGTCAGCAGGACGTCGTAGCCAGCGACGGCAAAGACATGCGCGATGCCATTGCCCATCTGCCCGGCACCCACGATACCGACCCGTTCGATTGCCATGTCACTGATCCTTTGCCTGACTGGCCGCAGCATAGGCGTTGACCGGCAGGGCCAGCAAGCGCCCGAGGTCACTAAAATCCGCATCAAATGCCCAGTTTAGCGAAATCGAAATGCGAATCCGCGAATCTCCACCTTGTGGAAGCATAAACGATCTGTGGTGAAGTGAATGAAGCATGATGAAATCGATGGGGCCGGACTCCACTACGCGCCTTGCCGCTATGGCTTGTCACGCATTTTCTTTCGGGGCCCGAAACGGCGGTTGGACAGTCCCTACATCACGTTCATCGGCGGGACGGAAACCTTTGGCAAGTTCATCGACAGACCGCTTCCTGCGCTGGTCGAACGTGACATCGGGTGGACCTGCGTCAACCTGGGCTGCGTGAATGGCGGTGTCGATGCCTTCGTCAACGACCCGACGATCATGGCGACCTGCCACGACGCCGACGTGACGGTCGTCCAGGTGATGGGGGCGAACTACCTGTCGAACCGCTTCTACTCCGTGCATCCCCGCCGCAATGACCGGTTCCTGCGCGCCTCGACGGTCATGCAGGCGATCTTTTCGGATGTGGACTTCGCAGACTTCACGTTTACCCGCCACATGCTGACGATGCTGCACGCCAAGTCGCCGGAACGCTTCGACATCGTCGTGTCCGAACTGAGAGAGGCGTGGGTCGCGCGGATGCGCAACATGCTGAACCAGATCGGTCCGCGCACCGTGCTGCTCTGGTTCTCGCGGGAACCGCTGACGGATGCGCCGTGGGATGCGCGCCCCAACGGCCTGTCGGCCGACCCTCTGTTCGTGACTGCCGGCATGGTCGACCAGTTGCGCCCGCAGGTCCTTGACGTGGTCGAGGCGCGACCGTCCGAGATCGCGCTGTCGATGGGCACGAAGGGCATGTATCATTCGCCGGTTCAGGCCAAGGCCGCGTCAGAGATGATGGGTATTGGCTGCCATCAGGAGGCAGCGGCAAAGCTCGTGCCTGCCCTGATGCGGATACTGCAACAGGCGGCCTGACGCAAAAAGGCGCGCAGCGACGGCGCGCCTTTCAGAATTGTCGTCCATCCCGGTCAGAGTTTTTCGGTCAGCTCCGGGATCGCGGTGAACAGGTCGGCGACAAGGCCGAAGTCGGCCACCTGAAAGATCGGGGCCTCCTCGTCCTTGTTGATCGCGACGATGATCTTGGAATCCTTCATGCCTGCAAGGTGCTGGATCGCGCCAGAGATGCCGACGGCGATATACAGGTCAGGTGCCACGACCTTGCCGGTCTGACCGACCTGCAAATCGTTCGGCGCGTATCCCGAATCGACCGCCGCGCGGGAGGCACCGACCGCGGCCCCCAGCTTGTCGGCCAGCTTTTCGATCATCGCAAAGTCCTCTTCGGATCCGATGCCCCGCCCGCCGGAAACGACAATGCCTGCGCTGGTCAGTTCCGGCCGGTCAGAGGCGGCGACCTTGTCCTCGATCCACTCGGACAGGCCGGCAGCGCCGACTGCGTCGATGTTTTCGACCGTGGCGGACCCGTTCATCCCGGCGGCGTCGAAGCCCGCGGTGCGGATCGTCATCACCTTGGTGCTGTCCGACGATTGCACCGTCTGGACCGCATTGCCCGCATAGATCGGACGCTCGAAGGTGTCGGCATTGATGACGGCGGTGACCTCCGAGATGATCTGGCAGTCCAGCAAGGCCGCCACGCGGGGCATCACGTTCTTGGCGTCGGTGGTCCCCGGTGCCGCTATGTGACTGTAATCGCCCGCCAGCTTCACGATCAGGTCAGCGGTCGGTTCCGCCAGACGGTGACCCAATGCGGCATCCTCGGCGCACAGCACTTTTGCCACGCCGTCGATCTTCGCCGCTTCGGCCGCGGCGGCAGAGGCATTGGCCCCGGCGCACAGCACCGTCACGTCACCCAGAGATTGCACGGCGGCCACGGCCTTGCCGGTCGCATCGGCGTTCAGAGCACCGTCTGTGACTTCACCAATCAGTAGTACAGCCATCACACAGCCCCCGCTTCCTTGAGTTTCTCGACCAGTTCGTCGACCGACTTCACGATGATGCCGGCCGCGCGTGTCGCCGGTTCCGTCGTTTTCTGAACCGTCAGGCGCGGGGTGACGTCAACGCCGTAATCGGCGGGCGTCTTTTCATCCAGCGGCTTCTTCTTCGCCTTCATGATGTTCGGCAGCGACGCGTAACGCGGTTCGTTCAGGCGCAGGTCCACAGTCACGATGGTCGGCATCTTGACCTTGATGGTCTGCAATCCGCCGTCGACTTCGCGCGTCACGGTGGCGTGGTCGCCGTCAATGCCGACTTCGGACGCAAAGGTGGCCTGGCTCCAGCCCAGCAGGGCGGCCAGCATCTGACCCGTCGCGTTCATGTCGTTGTCGATGGCCTGCTTGCCGCAGATCACGAGGCCCGGCTGTTCCTCGTCCACGATCGCCTTGAGGATCTTGGCGACGGCCAGCGGTTCGATGTCTGTATGCACATCGTCGGCGGCGACGACGAGGATTGCGCGGTCGGCTCCCATCGCGAGGGCTGTCCGCAGTGTTTCCTGCGCCTGCTTGACGCCGATCGAGACCGCGATGACCTCCTCGACCTTGCCCGCTTCACGCAGGCGGATCGCCTCTTCGACGGCGATTTCGTCGAAGGGGTTCATCGACATCTTCACATTCGCCAGATCGACACCCGAACCGTCCGCCTTGACGCGAACCTTCACGTTATAGTCGATCACGCGTTTGACCGGCACCAGTACCTTCATCGCGCATCACTCCCGTTGTTTTCCAAATCTCGACTGTTGAGATAACAACCGGACACGAAAGGCAACAGGGCAAAACCGCCCGGAACGTGGCGTCCTGCGACATGCCGGCCGGCGTTTAGCGCTAACGTGTCAGCGGTTTTTGCCCGGAACCCACAACACATCGGCGCGGCCGTCGTCGTTGGCGATGCGGCTGGCCTGAAAGAACCAGTCCGACAGACGGTTGAGGTATTTCAGTGCGGCGGGGTTCACATCGTCATGGGCGGCAAGGGCGACACACAGCCGCTCTGCCCGGCGCGACACGGTGCGGCACAGGTGCAGATGCGCGGACAACGCCGACCCGCCGGGCAGAACGAAGCTTCGCAACGGTTCCACCGCCTGCGTCATGGCGTCGATCTCGGCTTCCAGGCGGTCGACCTGCGCATCGGTCATGCGCAGCGGCGGGTATTCCGCCGTGGCGTCGCCGGCCATGTTCGGGCGGCACAGGTCCGCACCCAGATCGAACAGGTCGTTCTGGATCATCGCAAGCTGCGCGTCGATGTCGCCTGTCGCGTGCAAACGGGCCAGACCGACGGTCGCGTTCGTCTCGTCCACGGTACCGTAGGCGTTGACCCGGTCGTCATACTTCTTGACCCGACTGCCGTTCCCCAAGGCGGTTTCACCGGCGTCGCCGGTGCGCGTGTAGATCTTGTTCAGCACGACCATGATTCAGGCCCCCCGCAGCCAGACGAAAAGAAGGATCATCGCAATGGCCACGGCCTGAAGGCCGATCCGCCAGCGCATGATCTTGTTGGCGTTCTTCCGGTTGAACTCACCGCCCTTGCCAAAGCTGCCGATGCCCAGCAACAGAACCGCCAGAACGGCAAGGCAGGCAACTGCCACAAGAATGAAAAGCGGATCGTTGGCCATGAAGTTCCCCGATGTTGTCCGACGCGACATAGCAGAGAGGTTGCCAAAGGCCAGCCCGGTCAGCCGCGCGCAATCAGCGCATCCTGCGCCCAGGTCGGTAGAAGCCGCCGCATCGTTGCCGCCAGCCAGGTCGGTGTCGTGATGAAATAGCGGGCCTTGGGGCGTGGATGTTCGAGCGCATGACGCAACTTGGCCGTGACGGCAGAGGCAGGCAACTGGAACCGGTCCTCGCCGGCTTCGTACAGCCGTTTGGTCAACTCGACATACTGGTCGGCACGCGCAGAGGCTTTGGGATCAAACCAGCGTTCGAAATGCGGGATCGCGTTTTCGCGGATACGTGATGCGATAGGGCCGGGTTCCAGCAGGATGATTTTTATCGGAGTGTCGCGCATTTCCAGCCGCAGCACGTCGGTCAACCCCTCCAGCGCGAATTTCGTCGCCACATAGGCCCCGCGCCACTTGTAGCCGACCAGCCCCAGAACGGAAGAGCAGTTGACGATCCGCCCGTGTCCCTGCGCCCGCATGACCGGGATTACCTGCCGCGTCAGGTCGTGCACACCGAACAGATTGGTCTGAAAGATCGCCTCCAGCCCGCCACGAGGCAGGTCCTCGACCGCACCGGGGCAGGCAAAGGCACCGTTGTTATAGAGCGCATCCAGCGTGCCGCCGGTCGCCGCCAGCACCTCGGCCAGACCGGCGGTGATGCTGTCATGATCGGCATAGTCGATCTGTGGAGATTCGAAGCCTTCGCCACGCAGGCGGTTGCAATCCAGGGCCTGCCGACAGGACGCAAAGACTCGCCAGCCGGCCGCGCGCAGCCCGTGGGCGGCGTCGTAGCCGATGCCGGACGAACATCCGGTGATGAGAACGCTTTTTGGGGTCATCCGCGCTGTCTGACGGGCGCGCTGCTGGGACGCAAGTCCCTAGCCGCTGGTCAGCAGGCGTTCGGCCATCCAGCCGATCTGTCCAGTCTCCAGAACACGCACCCGCACCCAGCCTGCACCGTCGCTGTCGATGACCTCTGTCTGGGTGCCCTGCGGCAAGGTGTCGATGACGTCGAACGAGGTCGAAGGACCTTCGCGCATGTTTACCGCACGGCCCGCGACTTCGCGGATCGCGGCCAGATCAGGGCTGCCGACGGCGGCGGGGGCCGGGGCAGACAGCGAGGTGAAGTTTGGCGCCACAGGGGCTGAACGGGCCGTCTCACCGGAAAAAGCCGGAGTGGTCTCCAGCGAAATGGCGACCGGTTCGGCGGTCTGCGCGGGCGACTCTGTGGCGGATGCCGTCGCGGACGCTTCAGCCACTGTCGCGGGTGCCACCGTAGGTGAGATGTCGATCAGGCCGGCCGTCTGGGCGCGCGTCACCTCGGGCTGGGCTGCCTCGGCATCGGCTATCCGCGTCTCGGGCTGAAAATTCGCACCGCCCGACATGACGTAGAACGTCCAAGCCAGAATGGCGAAGGAACCGATGATGAATTTGCCCAAGACAAGGCCCCCGATGTAGTCTTCAAAAAGTTGGTAGATGCAGCAGGAACACCATAACGTGATTCTGTGTTCCTTGCGCGGGGAATTTCGCGCCAGCGGCAGTCACTGTCGTCTTTACGCGAATGGGTGCCTTCGCTAAGGCTCGTGCCCATGACCGAGGACACCGCCGACCTGCCGAACCCGAATGACGTGACAGAAACCCTGCGCCACGCGATTGGCGAACGGTATCTGACCTATGCGCTGTCGACGATCATGAATCGTGCGTTGCCCGACGCACGTGACGGTCTGAAGCCTGTGCATCGCCGCATCCTTTATGCGATGCGCGAACTGCGGCTCGCGTCCAACGGGGGATTCCGCAAGTCGGCCAAAATTTCGGGCGACGTGATGGGCAACTATCACCCGCACGGCGATGCCGCGATCTACGACGCGATGGCGCGGCTCGCGCAGGATTTCAACGTCCGCTATCCGCTGGTGGACGGGCAGGGCAACTTCGGCAACATCGACGGCGATAACCCGGCGGCCGCCCGCTATACCGAGGCGCGCATGACCGCCGCCGCAGAGGCACTGATGGAAGGTCTGGCCGAAAACGCCGTCGACTTCCGCCCGAACTACGACGGCACGCTGGAAGAGCCGGTCGTCTTTCCCGCTGCTTTTCCGAACCTGCTGGCGAACGGGTCGTCCGGCATCGCGGTCGGCATGGCGACGAACATTCCGCCGCACAACCTGCACGAACTGATCGATGCCTGCCTGCATCTGATCAAGTCACCGAACGCCGCCGACGACACGCTGATGCAATACATCCCCGGCCCGGATTTCCCGACGGGCGGCGTGATCGTCGAAAAGCCCGACTCCATCGCCGAATCCTATCGCACCGGGCGCGGCAGCATCCGCCTGCGCGCGCGGTTCGAGGTAGAGGATCTGGGCCGCGGTCAGTGGCAGATCGTCGTGACCGAAATTCCCTATCAGGTGCCGAAATCGCGCCTGATCGAGAAACTGGCCGAGATCGTGCAGACCAAGAAGGTCCCGCTGCTGGCCGACGTGCGCGACGAATCCGCGGAAGACGTGCGCATCGTGCTGGAACCGCGCGCCAAGACCGTCGATCCCGAGGTTCTGATGGGGATGCTGTTTCGCAATTCCGATCTTGAAATCCGGTTCAGCCTGAACCTGAACGTGCTGATCGACGGGCTGACGCCGAAGGTGTGCAGCGTCAAGGAGGTGCTGCGCGCCTTCCTCGACCACCGCCGCGACGTGCTGCTGCGCCGGTCGCAGTTCCGGCTGGAAAAGATCGACCACCGGTTGGAGGTTCTCGAAGGGTTCATTATCGCCTTCCTGAACCTCGACCGGCTGATCGACATCATCCGATATGATGACGACCCGAAACGCGCCTTGATGGCCGAGGATTGGGCGCAGGACCACGTCCGTGCCGTCAACGAAAAGGACTACGTGTCTCCGCTCAGGGACGGGACCGACTCCGAGGTCAGCCTGTCCGAAGTGCAGGCCGAAGCGATCCTGAACATGCGCCTGCGGTCCCTGCGCCGCCTGGAGGAGCTGGAGCTGCTCGCCGAGCGTGATGCCTTGATGGAGGAACGCGCCGGGATCGAGGACCTGCTTGACGACGACGGCCTGCAATGGAAGCGCATCGCGGAACAGTTGCGCGAGACCCGCAAGCAGTTCGGGAAGGACAGCCCCGGTGGTGCCCGACGCACGACGTTCGCAGAGGCGGGCGAGGTTGCCGACGTCCCGCTCGAGGCGATGATCGCGCGGGAGCCGATCACCGTCGTCTGTTCGCAGATGGGCTGGATCAGGACCATGACCGGGCATGTCCCCCTCGACCGCGACATGAAATTCAAGGACGGTGACAGCCCGCGCTTTGCCTTCCATGCCGAGACGACGGACAAGCTGCTGGTCTTCGCCTCGAACGGTCGGTTCTATACCTTGCAGGCCAGCACCCTGCCGGGTGGGCGCGGCATGGGCGAACCGTTGCGCCTGATGGTGGACCTGCCGAACGAGGCGCAGATCATCGACATCCTGATCCACCGTCCTGGCGGCCGTCTGCTGGTCGCATCGTCCGAAGGCGACGGCTTCGTCGTGCCGGAGGACGACGTCATCGCCCAGACCCGCGCCGGGAAGCAGGTGCTGAACGTGAAGGACACCTTGGCCAAGGTCGTGCGTCGTGTCGCGGGCGACCATGTGGCGGTGGTCAGCGAGAATGGCCGCTTCATCGTCTTCGCGCTGGACGAATTGCCCGAAATGGGCCGCGGCAAGGGTGTGCGGTTGCAGAAGTACAAGAAGGTGTTTGGTCGTCAGGGGACGCTTGAACTGGATGGGGGCCTTGGTGACGTGGCGACCTTCTACTGGACGCAGGGCCTGTCCTGGACGATGGGCGGCGGCAAGACCCGCACCGAAACCGACCTGACCGAATGGAAGGCCGCCCGTGGCGGTGTCGGCAAGCGCGCGCCGCATGGATTCCCCAAAAGCAACCGCTTCGAATAGGCACACCGGACGGTCAGCGGGCCTGCGCATATGGTGGGTTGATTTCCCCCCTGATCCGCCATACATCGCCCGCGATGCTTCAAACGGGGTCAGGATGGCCCCGCATTTTTACAGGGGGCCG
>NZ_JBMERN010000099.1:0-13523 GCF_049310965.1 Loktanella sp. DJP18
AACTTTGGCAACCGGCGGTTTCTCTACATCTGGGCGGATGGGGTCTACTTTAAACCCATGCAGGCCCAATGCAAAACGAGGGGAACTCGCTTGGGATCGCGACTAACAAGGTAGTTCGGCACCCGGACCGACGCGCCCGGGTGCCGGGAGGCGTCAACCCTGATGATGAACGTTCTGAAGTCCGTAGACAGGCGTGTCGATACCTTCCATCCGGGCCTTCAACTGTAACGCCAGAAACTGGGAGTAATGCCGCGACTGGTGCAGATTGCCCCCGTGCATCCACAGCGCCGGGACCTGCGTCGGCTTCCACATGGTGCGCTGTTCGCCTTCCCACGGGCCCGGATCCTTCGTGGTATCTGAGCCAAGACCCCAGACCTTGCCCAACCTGTCGGCAGTTTCCTGCCCCATGAGATCGGCGACCCAACCGTTCATCGAGTTGTAACCGGTGGCAAAGACCACGAGGTCCGCATCCAGATGCGTCCCGTCGTCAAGGATCACGCCTGTCTCGTCCAGCGCGCGCACCTGTCCCCGCTTGAGCTTGACCTTGCGGTCGATGATCAGCTGGCTTGCGCCGACATCGATGTAGTAGCCCGAACCGCGGCGCAGGTACTTCATGAACAGTCCTGAATTGTCGTCGCCCCAATCCAGCCAGAACCCCGCATCCTCAAGCCCCTTGTAGAAATCCGCATCCCGGTGCTTCATCTCCGCATAGGCGGGGATCTGGAACTCGTGCAGGATCCTGTATGGCAGCGACGCAAAGATCAGATCGGCCTTTTCGGTCGTCATGCCGTCGCGGACTGCCTGTTCGGAATAGAGCGCGCCCAACCCGACATCCATCAGCGTATCCGACCGCACGATATGGGTCGATGACCGCTGCACCATGGTCACATCGGCATCGTGTTCCCACAGCGCCGCGCAGATATCATGAGCCGAGTTGTTGGAACCGACCACAACCACCTTCTTGCCGGCCCATTTGTCCGGCCCCTCATGCTCCGAGGAATGCTGCTGAACGCCCTTGAATTCGTCCATTCCCGGAAAGCTGGGCATCCGTTTCTTGCCGGACATGCCGGTGGCCATCACCAGCTGCTTGGGACGCAAAACGACCTCCTCGCCGTCGCGGTCCACCACCACCGTCCATTCGGCCTTGGCCTCGTCGTATGTTGCGGATTTTGCGGTGGTCTTGGTCCAGTAATTCAGCTCCATAACCTTGGTGTACATCTCGAGCCAGTCACCGATCTTGTCCTTTGGCGAAAACACCGGCCAGTTCTCCGGGAACTTGATGTAGGGCAGATGGTCGTACCAGACGGGGTCATGCAGACAGAGCGATTTATAGCGGTGACGCCAGCTGTCGCCGGGCTTGTCGTTCTTTTCGACGATGATTGTGGGCACACCCAACTGGCGCAGGCGCGCGCCAAGGGCGATGCCGCCCTGACCGCCACCGATGATCACGCAATAGGGCTGTTCCGAATAGCCCAAGGTAGCAAGTTCATGCTCGCGATCTTCCTTCCAGGTGGCCTGATCCTTGGCTGCGCCATGCTTTGCGCCCATAGGGCGGTCGAACCCCTTGAGTTCCTCATGACTCTTGAGTTCCACCATGGTCGTCAGAAGGGTCCAGATCTTGCCATCCTTCAGGCGCATTAGGCCGTAGCCGCGCGCGACAGTGGTTTCGAACTGGATCCACGCGGTGACAATGCCGCCATCTTCTGTCGGCGTTTCCCCTTCAGCCAGCGCCCATCCGGTGGGTTTCGTTGAAGCGAGTTGATGCTTGAGCATGTCCTCGACCTGATCCTTGCCCTCCACTGTCTTGAGATTCCAGGTGAAGGTCACCAGGTCACGCCAGTAGCAATCATCCAGAAACATTTCTCGCGCTTTTTTTGTGTCGCCGTCCTGGAGTGCCGCGCCGAATTTGTTCAGAAAGCTTTGTGTCTCTGCGGATAATGTTGAATCGAGCATGTTGTCCTCCCGTAAGTTGTCAGTGATTCCTCATCTTGCAGGATGACCGTTAAATGTGACGCTGGGTAAATTGAATTTGAGAGGTACTTGCACAACCGACGGCCGCGACGAACCTGCTGGCCGAGAGAACACTCTGTGCGCGGCAGCGCAAGATAGGGGCGTATGGCGTCTTGTTATACGTAGGGGGCAGGTGACGAGATCCTTCAGACACATTAGGGACTGACCGTGAAACGCCACTCCTAACAGCGTTTTGCCGCGGCCCGCGCAACCGATTGAAGCTGCTGGAAGACATCAAAGCGCGCCTCATGGATGGCCGGCACCTCTCCTCCCTGCGGGCGAAATTTCCGCGCGAATGACGACATTCCGGCCATGGCTGCTGCCATATCCGAATAAAACTCGGCGGCGACGCCACCGAGGATGGCAGCGCCAAGCAACACAGGCTCTTCCGTTTGCGGTGTCGTCAATTCCAGGCCAGTCGCATCGGCCAGAAGCTGGCGCACGAGGTCACTGCGACCGGCACCGCCACTGATGATTAGCCGCTCCACCGGTGCACCGGCCCTGGTTTGCGCGGCAATGATCTGGCGCAGTCCGTAGCCGATCCCGCAGAGACCCGCGATATAAAGCGAGACAAGGCTGTCGAGGTCGCGCGCCATGCCGAGGCCAGCAATAACGGCGCGTGTGTCGGGATCGGCGAAGGGCGCACGGTTTCCCAGAAATTCCGGCACCACGTGAATGCGACCCGCAAGACTGACCGCGTTCCTGCTGCCGGCCGGCCGGTCCTCGGCCTGCCGCGCCAGCCAGTCTGGCAAGCTCATTTCGTCCTGCGCCGCCAAGGCTGCCGCTTCGGCCGTCATGGGATGGTGCAGCAGCAATTGTTCGATGGCCGCGCCCGCCGCAGATTGGCCGCCTTCGTTCAGCCAAAGCCCCGGTACCATGGCCGAGTAATAGGGTCCCCAGACGCCGGGCACGAAGACTGGTGCTGCCGTGCTGGTCATGGTGCAGGACGATGTGCCGAAGACATAGGCCATATTGGCGATTGCACCGCCGCCGCCCGCTGCACCGACCGACCCGATACCGCCTGCATGGGCGTCGATCAGACCGGCTCCAACAGGTGTCCCTGCGGTTAGCCCGAAATCCTTGGCAGCCCGTACGGTCAGGCCGTTGGCAAGGGCCTTGCCAGGTTCCACGATGAGCGTTCCGATGCGACGGAAGCCGTCTTCTGCCAAATCGCCCAGACCGATGGTCTGGAAATAGTCGGCATCCCAACTGTCCTCGTGACCCATGTAGGTCCATTTGCAGGTGACGGTGCAGATGGACCGGGCCAGATCGCCCGTAGCCCGCCAAGTCAGGTAGTCGGTCAGATCCATGAACTGCCAGGCGGCGGCATAGACGTCGGGGCGGTTTTCTTTCAACCACAGGAGCTTTGGCGTTTCCATCTCGGGCGAGATGCGACCGCCCACATAGTCGAGGACGCGGTGACCGGTGGCGTTGATCCGCTCTGCCTGATCCAGCGCGCGGTGATCCATCCAGACTATGATGTTCCGTTCCGGATGGTCGGGATCACCCACCGGCAACGGGATGCCGTCCTGCCCCAGCACGACCAGCGAACAAGTCGCGTCGAAACCGATCCCGCAGACATCTCCGGGTTCGATCCCGGCCCGCCCGACGGCACCGCGCACGGCCTGCACGACAGCCTGCCAGATGTCTTCGCTGGACTGCTCCACCCTGTCGCCGTTGCGGTAAAGGGTGATCGCGCAGCTGTCAGCTCCGCACAGTTCGCCGTCCGCTGTAAAGATGCCGGCGCGTGCGCTGCCGGTGCCGACGTCGATGCCAAGAAGATAGCCTCCCGCAGAACCTGTCGTCTGGGTCATGGCCACGCCTTTCCGTCCATCAGACCAAAGATCGTCCCGGTCGAGTACTGTGCGCGATGCCGAGCGACATTCATGCCGGAAGTTGTCGTGGTCGAAGAGATCGGCGTGCCGGTCTGTCGCTGCGGCCCTGTGGCCTGACGGTAGTCAATGTCGCGCATTCTGCGGCCTGTGTCGGGGGTGCCGTATCCGAAATTGTCGGTTTTCATCACCTAAGACGACGCAAAAGCCTGATCCGCCGCGCTGAAACGCGGTGATGCGAATTGTTCCTGGTGCCAGAGCGGGTAGATCTGAGGCGGGCGACTGACCGCGTCGAGGCGGGACAGATCGTCAGCCGAAAGTGTGATCGCCAGGCTCCGCATGTTGTTCTTGAACTGCGCGATCGAGGTGCCGCCGACGACCAGCGACGCCACGGACGGACGTGTCAGCGTCCAGGCCAGCGCCACCTGCGCGGCTTCGACCTCGTGAGTGCCGGCAATGTCGTTGAGGACATCGACGATATTCCACAGGCGGTCGTGATCACGGATCGGCGGTTCGCTCCACCCCCGGTCCTGGCGGCTGCCGGGGGCTACGGGCTGGTTGCGGGTGTGCTTGCCACTCAGCAGACCTGCGGCGAGCGGGCTCCAGACCGTGACCCCGATCCTCTGATCGACGGACAGGGGCAGCAGTTCGTATTCCGCTTCCCGCGCTTCCAGCGTGTAGTGCACCTGCTGGGTCACGAACCGCTGAAAATTGCACCGCTCGGACGCCATCAGCGACTTCATGATCTGCCAGCCGGTGTAGTTCGAGCAGCCGGCATAGCGGATCTTGCCCTGGCGGATCAGTGTATCGAGGGCTTCCATCGTCTCTTCGACCGGAGTCTGCCCGTCCCATTCGTGGATGTGGTAGATGTCGATGTGATCACGCCGCAAACGTTTGAGCGAGCGTTCACATTCACGGATCAGATGCCAGCGGCTGGCCCCTTCGTCGTTGGGGCCATCACCGATCCGCATCCGCACCTTGGAGGAGATCAGAAGGTCGGGGCTGCGGTCCGCAAGAACCTCGCCCACGATTTCCTCTGACAGGCCGGTGGAATACATGTTCGCCGTGTCGATCAGGTTGACGCCGTGATCCGTGCAGCAGTCGATCAGGCGGGCGGCCTCGTCCACGCCCTGACTGGCGATGGCGCCGAACGGTCCGCGTCCTCCAAAGGAAAACGTGCCCATGGCCAGTGCAGAGACCTTCAGTCCGGAGCAGCCCAGCGTGCGGTATTCCATATCTTCCGATCCTTCTGAATGTATCTAGTTCGCCGCTGTCGCGTCGCCTGCCACGAACTGCGCCATCGTTTGGATCAGGATGACGGCGACGGTGCTGCCGGCGTCCTGAATGCCGCGGGTCTTGTCCTGAAAGGCTGCGGCCTTGCCGTGCTGGGCGATCAGATCCTTGCTGTCCTCCAGCGCGACGACGGCACGCGCGTGCGCCGCTGACAGAGCTGTCGGCAGGTCCGCGCCGGCATCCGCCTGCTGCGTCATCGTTTCGGCGATGGGGTGCAGCACATCCAGCACGGTCTTGTCACCGACCTTTGCGCGCCCGCGTTGGGCGCAGCCTTCATAGAAGGCTGTCCAGAACCGGGCCAGTTCAGCAGTCCCGAGGGCATCGCAATCCTTGGCCGCCGCCGATCCGCGCATGAAACCCGTCGCCATGAGCGTTCCCATGGTCGAGGGTGCGGCGCGGGCAATGGCGGCCCCGGCGGTCTTGAGTTGCGTTTCGATCGTGGCGTCATCCAACCCCGCCAGGGCGGCATCGGCGGCGGCGAAACCCTTTGCCATCGTCAGGCCGAGGTCGCTGTCGCCGACCTTGCCGTCCAGGGCGATCAAGGCCTCTTTCTGTTCCGCAAAGACAGCGGCAAAGCGATTGAAAAGGGCCGGAATGGTCTGCGCCGTCAGCTGGTCCATCTTGTCACCCTCACCGTGCGATGTGCTTGAAGAACGGCGTATTCGCACCGACGGCGATCAGCGGTTCCAGTTCGTCGTCCAGTTGCAGGACCGAGATCGACGCGCCCGCCATCTCCATTGAGGTCGCGAATTCACCGATGAAGACGTGTTTGATGTTTGCACCGGACTTTTCCAGCACCTGCGCCGTGCGGCGATAGATGACATAAAGCTCTTCCAGCGGCGTCGCCCCCAGACCGTTGATCAGGACGGCGACGTCCGTGTCCATGTCATAGGATTGTTCGGCAAGGATACGTTGCATCATCTCGTCGACGGTGGCGTCGGCGGTGGCCAGTTTCTTGCGGGTAATGCCGGGTTCGCCGTGGATGCCCATGCCGATCTCCATCTCGTCTGCGCCGATCTCGAAGCTGGGCTTGCCGACCTCTGGCACGATGCAGGGGGACAGGGCGACACCGATGGTCCGGGTCCGCGCACTGGCCTTATCGGTCAGACGGACGACCTCGGCCAAGGGCTGCATCGCGGCGGCGGCGGCACCCGCAACCTTGTAGAGAAAGAATATCCCTGCCACGCCGCGGCGCTTGTGTTCTTCCCCCATGACCGAAGATGCGACATCGTCACGGCCGACCACGGTAGCCGTCTCGATCCCTTCCACGTCGGCCAGTTCGCCGGCCATGTCGAAGTTCATCAGGTCGCCGCTGTAATTGCCGTACAGATACAGAACGCCCGCACCCTGATCGACATGGCGCGTAACCTCCAGCACCTGTTCGGAGGAGGGGGATTGAAACACCCCACCGACGCCCGCGCCGTCGAGCATGTTGTCACCGACGTAGCCCAGGAACAGTGGCAGGTGGCCCGAGCCGCCGCCGGTCACGATGCCGACCTTGCCCTTGACGGGGGTGGTGCGCACGAAACAGTGCAAGTCCTCGCCGACGTGGGTGACCTCAGGGTGCGCGTGATAGATCCCTTCCAGCATTTCCTCGACGAAATCTTCGGGCTTGTTGATGAATTTTTTCATGAGTTCTCTCCGGTGTCAGTATTTGGTCTTGCGGTCCCGCAGGACAAAGAAAGCGGCGGCCATCAGGATAAAGGCACCGACGACGACCCTTTGCCAGGTGCTCGGGATGCCCACGAGGACGAGGACGTTGTTCACAACGGTAACAAGCAGCACGCCGATCACGGTGCCCAGCACAGACCCGGTGCCGCCGGTGATGCGCGCCCCGCCAAGTATGACGGCGGCGATGACGGCGATCTCTGTGCCGGCGAAATCGAAGGGATTGGCCATCCGGTTGGCGCTGGCCTGAATGACACCCGCCATGCCCGCCAGTGCCCCGGCAAAGGAGAAGGCGAAAACTTGAACCGTCCGCTGGTTGTAGCCCAGACGGCTGGCGACTTCGGCGTTGCCGCCCGTGGCAAAAATAGCGCGGCCCATCAAAGTGCGGTTGAACACGTACCAGGTCAGCACGGCGGCGATCGGCAGACTGAGGAAATAGACCGGCAGGCTGACGGTGACGCCGCTGGACGCGGTGACGTCGATCATTGACCATTTGCCGAAGGCGACCATCTGCGCTGGCAATTCCATTAGCCAGACCGTTCCGACGAACACCAGCAGAATGCCGCGATACAGGTACTGCGTGCCGATGGTCACGATCAATGCGGGCGCGCGCAAGCCGTGGACAAGCAGGCCATTGATCGCGCCCAGCAGGGTGCCGATGGCCACCGACAGCACGATGATCAGGGCCATCGACATGTCCGGAACGACGTCAAGCACCAGCTTGCTGACGCCATACATCGCAACGGCCCCGATGGCGGGGAAAGATACATCGATCCCGCCGGCTGCCAGCACGGTAAAGACGCCCAAAGCGAACAGGCCCGTCACGACGCTGGCGCGCCCCATGTCGATCAGAGAGGACGCCTGAAGAAACGCCGGGTTGATGATGGCAACGGCGGAGCAGATGACCAACAGCAGCAACAGGCTCGCAGATTCCGGATGGCGCTGCAGGAAAGAGAACCGACTGCGGGCCGGCGTGGTCGCGGCCGTCGGTGCAGGGTTGTTTTGCGTCGTGTCGGTCATGTTCTGAGCACCGTCATTCTGCTGCCTCTCGCTGGTTGGCAAGCATGGATTGATAGATGCGATCCTCATCGACTTCGGCTGCGACAAGATCCTCGACGATGCGGCCCGCGCTCATCACGAGGATCCGGTCGCAGTTCTGCAAAAGTTCGGGCAGGTCGTCTGAAATGATCAGCAGGCCGATGCCACGTTCTGCCATCTGTTGAATCGCACGAAAGATCGTTTCCTTGGATCCGACGTCGACGCCGACGGTGGGGCCGTGCAGGATCAGAAGCCGCGGATCGATGCTGAGCCAGCGCCCGATCAGCACCCGTTGCTGGTTGCCCCCCGACAGCATGCCCACGGGCATGTCGATGTCCGCCGTATTCAGCTTCATCCCCGTTGAAATGTCGCTGGCCGCAGCGCGGCCCTTCTTGTCGTCGATTACGCCGAACTTGCCTGAAATCCGGTCAAGGATCAGCGGCACCTCGTTTTCATAGATCGACTTTTCGATGAAAAGCCCTTCGGCCAGGCGATCTTCCGGCACATAGCCGATGCCTTGCGCAATCGCTTCGGCGGGGGCGGCGATCCGGATCGCTGCGCCGTCCAGCGTCACGGTGCCGCTCTCAATCGGGACATGCCCGGCCAGTGCCATTGCCAGTTCGTTTCGGCCAGAGTCGGACAGACCGGTGATCCCTTTTATCTCGCCCCGCTTGAGGATAAACGAGATGTCGCGAAAGCTTTTACCCGCATTCAGATTCCGCACGTCCAGCAGGCCCTGATCTTCGGGTGTGCCAGTGCGATACCGCACGGAATCGATGGAGCGACCGGTCATCAGCTCTGCCAGCTGGGCGCGGGTGTAATTTTCGATCGGGCCCTGCGCGACGCTCAGACCGTCGCGAAAGACGATCGCCTCGCCCCCGATCCGGTAGCTTTCTTCCAGCTTGTGGGTGACGAACAGCACCGCGACGTTGTTGCGCAGAAGACGCCCGACCATTTCGATCAGGGCCTCGACCTCGTGACGCGTCAACGCGGTGGTGGGCTCATCCATGATGACAAGACGCGCCTCTGCGGCAATGGCGCGGGCGATGGCGACGCGTTGGCGGATGGCCAGCGGCAATTCGGCGACATTGCGCGTCAAGAGGGCCTTGTCCGGTTCAAGGCCGACCTTGCGCAGCGCGGCACTCGCCGTGGTTTCGATCCGCTTGCGGTCCAGCCGCCGCATCAGGCGTCCTTTGCCTGCAATAAGCTGTTCGCCCAAGGCGACGTTTTCGGCCACGGACAGGTTCGGCAGCAAGGAGAGGTCCTGGTAGACAGTCTCGATCCCGGCCTCCAGCGCGGCCATCGGAGTCAGGTGACCTATCTGCCGGCCATCCAGAAAAATTTCGCCTTTCGTGGGCGCATGGGCACCCGACATGATCTTGATGACGGTGCTTTTCCCGCACCCGTTCTCGCCCAGCAAGTGATAGGCCTTGCCTTCTTTAATCGTCATGTCGACGCCGGAGAGGGCATGGACTCCGCCGAAATACTTATGGATCCCGCACAGTCTCAGAAAAGGCGTCGTGTCATTTATCCGGTCGGTCATGTCGCAAGGCTCCGAAGACTCGGGCATTCAGGTAAACCGGCCGGCCCGCCGCAGGGATTGCGGGGCCGGACCGACCAGTCCGTGACGTGAGGCTGACCTTAAAAAAGGTAGTCCTTGTAGGTGTCCTTGTCAGCGATCACCATGCCATTGCCGACCACAAGCTTGCCTTCACCCGCACCGGGAAGGACCGTCACGGCATTGTAGCCTTCAACACCCAGGTCCATGCCGTCTGTGATCTCGCCGCCCTCCAGCAGGATGCGTGCGACTTCATTCATCGCCATGCCTGCCTTTTGCGGATCCCAAAAGCCGATCGCCGTGATCGCGCCGCTGTCGAGATAGGCTGCCGACGGGTTCGGCAGGCCGGTTCCGACGAGGCAGACCTGGCCGGTCAGACCGGCTTCCTCGATCGCCCGGCCCACGCCCAGAACGTCGTTCCCGGCCGATGTCTGAAACCCCTTGATATCGGGGTGCTTGCGCAGGATTTCCTTGGCCTTCTCGTAGGTGCCGTTGGCATCGTCGAAGGATTCGTTGTTCGGATCGACAAGTTCCATGCCCGCATACTGCTTGGCATTTTCTTCGCCGGCACCGACCCACTGCATGTGCGTCCGGCTGCCCAGCGATCCCACGAAGGTGGTCCACTTGCCTTCTTGCCCCATGCAATCCGCCAGTCTCGCGTTCAGAGCCGCACCGTATTCGGCGTTGTCGAAGGCTTCGACGTCGACCATCGTGTTGACCTGGTTGTCGGCCTCGTGAGTCACGACGATCGTGCCACGCTCCATGGCGCGCTTCAGCACACCCTCAAGGATCGTCGGGTCCATCGGCACGATGGCCAGTGCGTCGGTGCCCTTGGCAATCAGGTCCTGAACGATCTGCAATTGCTGGGCTGAGTCGGCCGTCGCCGGACCGACCTGGCTGATGTTCAGGTCGGGATGCTCTTCGGCGTAAAGGTTCACGCCTGTTTCCATCCGGTCGAACCACGGGATGCCGCTGATCTTGACGACTGTCGTGATGGTCTTGCCATCCTGCGCCAAGGCCGCTTGTCCCGCGACGCCCAGGGCGGACGCGACAAGTGCAGCCTTCAAGCCGGTGTTCAATACGTGACGTGCGTTTTTCATTCTCTGACTCCTCACTCGAATGCCCTCATCCTCCCTCTTATTCCGCGGCGTGAGGGGCGCGCCGGGAAGGTCGGAACGCGATGAACCTGTTGATCAGGTCAAAGCGCGCCACGGCCAGGAAACACAAAAGCAATGCGCCCCAGGCCAGATCTCTTACGAAGTTCGACAGCCCGATGAAGTTCAGCAGACTGGACAGCAGCTGCAGCACGATGGCCGACAGCACGACATTGATGACGCGTCCATAGCCGCCTTCGGGGCGGACCCCGGCCATCACGGCAATCAGGATCGCGACCAGCAGATAGGATGTGCCGTAGTCCCATTTCACGTTGACGTTGCGGGCGGCGATGATGATCCCGGCGATGCCCGCAAGCAGACCCGAAATCGCGTAGGTCGTCGTGATGATGCGTCCGCTGGGAAAGCCGCTGTAGGTCGCCGCCTTGGGATTCGCCCCGGTCAACATCAAACGCATCCCATAGGGCGTGAAGCGCAGGATCAACGCGAGGACGATCCCGATCACGACAAAGATCAGAAAGCTGGTCGGTACGCCGAAGATCAGCCCGTTGCCAAGCGCATAAAGCGGGTCCGGCGCGCCGATCGTGACGGAACGGCCGTCGGACAGCACGACCGCGACGCCGGTGAACAGCATCTGCGTGCCCAGCGTGCCAAGGATCGGCGTGATCCCGAATCGAGAGATGATGATGCCGTTCAGAATGCCGCCGATCAGCCCGACGACCATGCAGCCGACGGCGAAGGTCACGGTGAACAGCATCGGCGATGCGTAGGCGTCGAACAGTGACAGGGCGAAAATGCCCGAGGCGACGCCCGCCATGTTCGCATTCGCGATCCCGGACAGGTCGATGCCGCCGTTGCCCGCGCACATCGCCAGCATCACGCCGATGGCCAGCAGGCCGATTTCGGGCACCTGCGTCGCCATCGACTGAAGGTTGAACAATGACAGGTAAGTGCCGTCCGACACGGCCCCTCCAAGGACCAGAAGGACCACGATCAAGGCGCAAAGCACCAGGAAGTTCGCATCGCGCTTCACCAGAGCTCCTCCCGAGACTTTAGTAAAACTTCATATTATTTAGTAAAATGCTAGCAGTTTGTTTTTGATCGTGCAACATGTTTCTGAGGGGAATGACGACAGCGCCCTTTGATTTGGGCGGGTTTCCGGGTAGGGATCCGCGCCGAAAGCAGCGGATCTGATGATGGACAATCTTGAAACAAAACCGGTGACCCTGCGACAGGTCGCAGAGCGCGCCGGTGTCTCTGCCTCCACAGCGTCTTTGGTATTGAATGCGAAGGGCGAGTTTCCGCAGATCACCCGCGAGCGCGTGTTGGATGCCGCATCGTCGCTTGGCTATACGCCACGCGGCGTCAGGGCCAAGGTGGATGTAACACGCACACTGCGCTTCATCAGGATTTCCAAGCACGGCGAGACTGTGAACCGTGACCACAACCATTTCATCTCGGACTACATCGACGGGATGTCGCAGGAAGCCACCCGCCGAGACTATGTGCTGGAGGTCGTGACGCACGACAGCGCCGATCTCTCGGGCGTTCTGGCAGCGAGCGACTCGCGCAATCTGGACGGCGCGATTGTGCTGGGCACGGAGCTGTCTGAACAGGATGTCCAGATGCTTGCCGGATGTGGTGCACGCATCGTGTTTATCGACACGTATTATCCGCGTCTGAACGCAAACTTCGTCGACATGGATAACGACCAGACGGTCTTTGCCATTGCATGCCATATGCGCGACGCAGGGTTTAGACGCGTTGGTTTCGTCGGCAGCACCGCCGACGTCGCGAATTTTCGCCTTCGTGAAGATGCGTTTCTGAAAGCGTGCAAGTCGATTGGCATCGAGGTTCTTAAAATGGACCGGATTAGGGTCGCGGCGACGCGCGACGGTGCCTTTGAACAGGCTAAGCACTACCTTAAAATCCATAACGACATCGCGGAGGCCTATTTCTGCGTAAATGACATCGTTGCTTTCGGCATGATGCGCGCCTTGCAGGAGAGTGGCTACGCCATTCCTGTCGACGTTTCGATTTTCGGGTTCGATAACCTACCCATGAGCAGCTTACTTTCGCCCAGCTTGTCGACAGTGGATGTTCCCAAACAGCAGATTGGCGCGACGGCCGTGCGCTTGATCGACGATTTGATCGGCGCTGGTGCAAGTCAACCCTCAATCAAAGTTCTAGTCAGCGGGCGGCTGATCCTGCGTAAAAGCACGCGCAAATCATCAGAGGCCAAGTTGACGCATTTATAAAGAACATCTGATCAACGTTCCCGGCTGCCCCGAGATTGCCGCCTGAGCGTTTTGGGGACGGATTTCGGAGGCGAAAGCGGCCTAGGTTATGCTTTCCGTGCCGCCATTGCTGCCTGACACCCGCTTTCGGACGTACTCGTCCTCATGCCTTTGGAATGCCCCCACTGAAGTAGTCCACCTTTTGGGATAGAACTATACCGTCTGCTCCGCTCCCCAGTCCTGGACCGCCGGATATTGTAGTTTCCCGGCTTTGATCACGATGACGGGCTGGTTGCGTCATCGGAAAAATGCATTAATTCAGCCACAGCCACAGCCACAGCCACAGCCAGAGCCTCAGTCATTGGCCCCGCGGATTGCGTTACAGACAGCGTCAGTTACCTGCTGCGTATCAGCCGTTCCACCAATATCAGGGGTCATGATACCTTCCTTGCAAACCTTTTCAACCGCACGCATCAGACGTTCAGACGCTGCTGTTTCCCCCAGATGTTCCAGCATTTGGGACGCGGTCCAAAAGGTCGCGACCGGGTTGGCGATCCCTTTGCCGGTGATGTCAAAAGCAGAACCATGAATTGGTTCGAACATCGACGGATTGCGCCGCTCGGGATCAATATTTGCCGTGGGAGCTACGCCAAGGCTACCTGCAAGTGCTCCTGCAAGATCGGATAAAATATCAGCATGTAAGTTGGTGGCCACGATCGTATCGAGGCTGCGCGGATTTTTCACCATGCGAACCGTCATCGCGTCGACTAGCATG
>NZ_JBMERN010000100.1:0-13410 GCF_049310965.1 Loktanella sp. DJP18
GTTATCTCGACGACGGCCGCCTGGAACTCGACAACAACACCTGCGAGCGGTCAATCCGCCCCATCGCCCTCGGCCGCAAGAATTACCTGTTTATGGGGTCAATCGGCGGCGGAAAAGCGGCCGCCATCGCCTACACGCTCATAGAAACCTGCAAGATGAACGACGTCGACCCCGAAGCGTGGCTCACATGGGTCCTACAGCGCCTGCCTGATCACAAGATCAATCGCATCGACGAACTCATGCCGTGGAACTGGCAGGCCGAAAAGGCCTGAAACCGCGCCGCAACCGGACGGATACTATAGAAAGATGCAGTGCTCATGCCATCCTCACGGCACAACTCAGCCACAGGCACACCGCCTTCAGATTGGCGCAGGATCGCAAGGATCTGGGATTCGCTAAATCTCGTCATCTTCATCAGATTCTCCTCAGGTATCTTGCTGCGAAAATTCTACATCCGCATCCCCTTAGTTTTGGGGAGGATTACCTTGGGGCCAACGCCTCATTGTTTCACCTCCCGGCCTGGAAGCTGAAACGTAAAAGACGGCGTGATGTTAATCGATTAGGCGCTCCTACCATAAATTAGGGTACAGAAACGCGAGTTATAGGGCCATATCAGTCGCCAATCTCAACCTCAACTCCGATACCTCGTGCGCGGGCTCGTTTTATAATTTCTTTGCCCAACGCGAGGTCTTCCGCAGCTATTCCGAGTGACTTGAAAATGGTGATTTCCTCTACGCTCATACGCCCGGGATGGGCTTTAGATAAGATGTCTTGCAGTTCGACGATTGGATAATCAATGGCGATCGACTTCTCCGATCTAGCCAACAATAATTCTCCACACTCATTTTCAGCTTGCGCGCGTGAGTCGACCACAAGCTTAGAAATCGCGACGAGGTCCCCTGCAATTTCCCGAGCTACAGGGCGGCTCGCGCCAACCGCGTTGATATGGGTGCCCGGCGCTACATTCGTAGCATCGAGTATCGGTGTAGTTGCTCCAGTCACTGTGCAAATCACCTGTGCGTTTCTGGCAGCATCTTCAACTGTTGCAGCATAAGTTGCATCTAACTGCTCGGCAATCTCTACGCCGTTCGAGCGGGACCAGACCACTAATTCAGCGGCTGGGTATAGCCTGCGCATTGCATCTGCATGGCTCCTCGCTTGTGTTCCGCCACCAAGTATTGCGATGCGTTCCGGTAGAGGCAACGCCAAGGCTTTTGTTGCTACCGCACTGGCAGCTGCAGTACGCAAGGCCGTAATGCTCGTCGCGTCAATCAGCGCGATTGGTTGGCCAGTCCGCCCATCAGCAAGTAGAAGAAATCCCTGATGACTATCGAGACCCAACGCTCTGTTTTCGCGTCCGACCAGCACAACTTTGAGCGCCCATGGCCCATCCTTCTCGCTGTCAGAAACGGGCATAAGCCCCATCAAAGCGCGCTCGGCTCCAGCGTTGAGCTGGTGTCTTTCGAACGGACGGATATTACCAGCAGAAATATGAAGAAAACCGGCGTGCACTGCGTCAAAAGCCTCGCGCGAACCTATGATGCTCAAAACGTCTTTTGATGTCAAAATGAGCATAATTTAATCCAATGGTATTCAAGGCACCACGCGATGCGTGCTTAACGCGTAGTGCCGTTGTGCTTTATTTATCCGACATCAAAGTGTTGACGCGTTCAACATTCCACGTTTCGATATTGGTTAGTTCGCCGCCATCAGCCACACCCCAAATTAAGTACGGCCCGGAAACATCACCAAATTGGTCGAACTCAATTGGTCCAGTAGCGCCAACATAGGTGATGTTCTTGCCTTGAGCCAAGACTTCTATGGCGCGCGCAAAGCCTTCGGGACCAGGATTAATTACTTCGCCACCTGGACCTGTGATCTTACGGATATTGTCCCGGATGGCAGTACCGTCGTAGGAGCCAGCAGCCTGTGCGGCCAATAAGGCGACTGCTGCCGCATCGTACATGGTATGCAACCCAGGGCCTTCAGGCGCTTCACCATAACGATCTTTCCAGCTTGAGTTGAATGCATCTACCGATGGGCCGTCAAACTGAGCATTGTCGATACCAATCGCCGTAGTTAAATATTGAGCACCAACAGCATCGATAAATTCCTTAGATCTTAGAGCGTTGCTCAGAAGAATGTTCTGAGTACCACCAAACGACAACCATTCGCGCATGGCAGTCGCACCATCCGCTGGGAAGGCGACAAGAAAGAGAGCATCGGGTTCACCGCGAAGCGCTTGCGATACTTCTGCGCGGTAGGAGGCCTGTTCTTGGTTGTAGGCAACCATCTCAACTTCGCCGCCCGCTGCTGTATGCGCTTCTTGAAATGCTTCAGCCATAGCTAGACCGTAGTCGGAGTTAACGTAGATTACGGAAACTTTCTTATAACCCCGGTCTGCAGCCAGATTGGCCATTACGTAGCCCTGAGGCCGAACAGTAGGCAGCGTGCGGAACCAGTAGCCATCAGTACCGCCTTCGCGGGCGAGTTCCGTAAAGCTTGGCGCGCTGGAGCAGCAGCTGATCTGAGTGACTTTCTCGGACACCGAAACGGAGGTCAGGATGGGCATTGTAACGCCGGACTGTATCGCGCCGAGAATGACTTGCGCGCCTTCGACGGCGACAAGGGATTTGGCAGCATCGATTCCGACGTTGGGCAACCCTTGATCGTCTCGAAGTCTATATTGAGCCTTGCATCCTAGCAAACCACCTGCTTCGTTCATGTGGTCCACCGCAAGCTGACCCGCATCTGCAATCGCGCCGCCGATCGCCGCCATGGATCCTGACAGGGATATCACCGCACCGATAGGATAAGAGCAATCACTGGCTTGTGCCTGGGCTTGCACCGGAAGAAGCCCGCATGCAGCGATGAATGCTGCCGAGACGGATAAGTTGATTTTACTCATCATATATTCCCTTTTGTTGGTAAGTTGATGATGGTCATTGCCATCGACGTTGTTTGACATGCAGCCTTACATGTCCTTCTTTTGCGGGGCATCTTCCCCCACGTGCGCTGAAATGACGTCTTCTTCCCCGATTAGTCCTCGCGGTCTGAATAGGAGAGTTAGGACGATCAATATTCCGATAAGCATGGCTTGAACTGACCCTGCCTGTGACTGAAGGCTAGGTGGAACAAGATTGCTGATCAAGTAACCACTTGCGGTCCAAAGGCCCCATACCAACAGGCAGCCAAGCACGGCTCCGCGGTTGTTTCCCGAGCCGCCGACGATGAGCATGGCCCAAATTTGAAATGTCAGGATGGGCATAAAGTCGATCGGGCTGACATAGCCGATAAACCCAACATAAATCCCACCTGCGAGCCCCATAATTGCCGACCCAAGTACAAAGGATTGCAATCGGATCATTGTCGGGTTCTTGCCTAGTGAAAGTGCAGCGATTTCATCTTCCCGGATCGCGCGAAGCACACGACCCCAAGGCGACCGCACGGCGCGTTCAAGCGCGATGTAGACGATCAGCGCAATCGCGAGGACAAAGCATAAAAAGAACACGCTGTACGCGTTGCTGTTCTCAAACATCTCGGAAAACGGGCGGGGCAGCCCGATAATTCCATTCGCCCCGCCGGTGAGGGACGTAAAATTCAAAGCAATCAGCTGGACCGAAATCGCTACGCCAAATGTCGCAATGGCGAGGTATTCCTCTCGGAGGCGAAGCGTTGCCAGCGCCACGATGAGCCCGGCAATTCCAGCAAAGATCATGCCACCCGCTACGCCGACCGCATAGTTCAGTTCAAACCCACCGACGAGAAGGTCTCTGGCGGGCCCACTCAGGATTGCCGTGCCGTAAGCCCCGATTGCGAAAAATGCCACGACACCCGCGTTGAAAAGGCCCGTGTACCCCCATTGCAGATTTAGTCCCATGACAATGATTGCGTAGATACCGACAACAGTCAGAAAGAACACAAGATAAAGTGCGATACCAAACATTAATTTCCTCCTGAAGTGCCGGCGAACAGACCAGTGGGGCGGAAATAGAGCACAAAAAGCAGAACCAGAAATGGGATCGCAACCTTGTAGCCCGCAGGGATCATCAAGACAGAAACAGACTCGATTGTTCCGATCAAAAACCCGCCAATTACCGCGCCGACCACATTGCCAACTCCGCCCAAAATTGCTGCGGCGAAGAGTGGCAAAAGCAATTGAAACCCAAATTCCGGGCGCAGCTGAACGGAAACGCCGTAAAGCACCCCTGCTATCGCCGCGAGTGCAGCACCGATGATCCACGTCCATTGAACCACGCGGGCCAATGAAATACCGTTAATCTCGGACAAAGTTGGGCTTTCGGAAACAGCCCGCATTGCCAACCCAAGCTTAGTTTTCTGCAAAAAGAGGTGTACGATTACGACCAACGCCAACGAGAGGCAGAATATAAAAACTTGATCCGGCATTACCCGCAATCCTGGAGCGAGCTTGATCGCCATTTGTAATTCGTTGGTGTAATAAGTCGCCTCACCGCCAAACATTAAGCTAATGAGATTGCGGATTAGAAGTGCGACCCCAAAAGAGGCGAAGACCAAAGTCAAATGCCCAACGCGGCCGCGCAAACGTGAAAAAACCAATTTATCCACAATTAGAGCAAGCGCAATGGTCAGAAAAATGGCGACAACCGTTGCACCAATGAGGGGCCAACCAAATGTCAAAGGGCCCAAAGGGACGCTTCGTAAATTGAAGACAGTTAGTACGCCCAATGCCATATAGGCGCCCCACGTCATCATTTCGGCGTGCGCAAAGTTCGCAAAACGCAATATTCCCATCGTCAGCGTGAGACCTATTGCGCCAAGGGCATATATTGCCCCAGTCAGTAGACCATCGGCCAAAGCCTGTGCGATCATTGTTTCTTTCCAGCTCTTCCAAGATATATTTGAGATACTTCCGGATCATTTAGCAGTTTGGCTGACGGCCCATCGATCCGGTTGCGGCCTTCCGCGAGCACATAGGTGCGGTCGGAGATGCGCATCGCTGCTTTGGCGTTCTGTTCGACCATTAAGATAGTGACGCCGGAGGCCTTCAGCGCGACCAGTTGTGCGAAAACCTCATCGACCATTTTTGGGGAAAGACCAGCACTTGGTTCATCGAGCATGATAACTTCGGGATGGGTTAACAAGGCCCGCCCAACCGCAAGCATCTGTCTTTGGCCACCGGACAGAACGCCAGCTTTTTGACCGCTAAAGCGGCGTAAATCTGGAAACCGTGCGTAGGCTTCTTTCACCCTTTCACGTCCCGTTCCGTTTGAAAGAGCCTGCGCCCCTACACGCAAGTTCTCATCTACCGTCAGAGTAGCAAATATATTTTCAGTCTGAGGAACATAGGCGATCGATGCATCTGACATTTGGTGGGTCGAGATTCCCGTGATGTCATTACCGTTCAACTCAACACGTCCGGCTTCGATATGTAACAGTCCAGCAACGGCCTTGATCAGCGTGGACTTACCTGCCCCGTTTGGCCCAATGATGGTGACAAGCTCTCCTTGATAAAGGTTTAGCCCAACCTTGCGGATGATGGGCAAACCTAGCTGATAGCCAGCAGTCAGGCCCTCAATTTTCAATACAGCGTCAGTCATGCCACGACCTCGCCCAGATAGGCATCAATGACAGCCGGATCATCAGCCACTTCTTGAGGCGTCCCGGCACATAGGACCTTGCCTTGGGCAAGAACGACAACTGGATCACAGAGCGACATGACCAGATCCATGTTGTGCTCGATAATCAGAAAGGTCTTTCCGCTTTCATTGAGCTCCACGAGCTTTTCAACAAGAAGATCCAAGAGCGCTGGATTGACGCCGGCGGCAGGCTCATCCAGAAGAATTAGTTTGGGGTCTGACATTAGAACTCTCGCCAACTCTAACAGCTTTTTCTGACCGCCAGAAATCGCGCCGGCGACATGACCCTCGAGCGCACCAAGGTTACAAAACTGGATTATTTCTCGCGCCCTATCTCGAATGTTGCGCTCCTGCTGCTTAACCTGTCCCGGCCGAAACCATGTATTCCAGAAACGCTCTCCCAACTGGTCTGTCGCTGCGAGCATCACGTTCTCTAGAATGGTCATCGTTGGAAATGGGCGCGGAATTTGAAAGGTTCTACCAAGCCCGCAGGCATAGACGTCCGACGCGGCAAAATGCGAAATATCAGCGCCATCGAACATAACTTTGCCTGAAGTTAATACTGTCTCACCAGCGATCGCACTGAACAGGGTCGTCTTCCCGGCACCGTTTGGGCCGATCAAGCCCGTGATCGAACCCTCAGCAACACTAAAGGACGCACCATCGACAGCACGCATCATTCCAAACTTTTTCACTGCGTCAGTGACCTGAAGAAGCGGTGGAGCCATCAGGCTGCCCCCTTTCCATCAACACGATCACGCTTAAGTGCTGTCGCTTCGATTTCGACCAGAATTTCAGGTACGGCAAATCCGCATATTATGGTTGTGTTTGTCGGTCGTGGTTCGCTGAAAGCAGCGCCCAAAACCTTAGATGCTGCCACGACATGATCGGCGTGAGATAGATAGACACGAACCCTCACGATATCTGAGAGTGCAGCGCCAGCTTGCTCCAATGCATCAGAAATTTGCGCCAGCGCGCATTGCGCCTGTTCGGACGGGTCAGTCGAGAATTCGCCCGTGGCAGCGTCGAACCCCGCTGTGCCCGACACAAAGACCCACTCACCGTCGACGACAGCACGGGAATACCCTGCCAGTTTTTCGAATTTAGACCCTGTTTCGATCGCCCAGCGCTTAGTTTCCATGATCATGTCCTAGAAATTCCTGTTGACCAGAACATTTGATCATGTGATCACGTCCACGTCAATACTGGAGATTTTCCCGTGCTTAATAAGTACCGTCACCCCGATAATTCGAAGGCTTTGCACTAAAATGAGGCTGTATCCGCGCAAAACGTTGTGGGATGAAACGGCCCCAGCTGGACCAGAGCACATACGGCTGCAGCAGGATTTGCGCACGGAAGTCGCCATAGTTGGCGGAGGGTTTACCGGGTTATCAACGGCGCAACGACTCGCGGAAAGGGGCCAGAGCGTCGTGGTGCTTGAAGCGGGTGAAATTGGCACCGGTGCCAGCGGCAGAAATGCTGGCTTTGTCGTTCCACATTTCTCTCGTGTGGATCCCACCACCATACGAAAAGCTTTGCCCCCACATTATGCAGAGCGCCTACTTTCAATGGTTGAACGTGGTGGTGATCACATATTCGAAAAGGCGAAGCTAATGGGGCTAGGCCGCCAGGCGGAACAATCCGGGTGGTTGCAACCTGCGCACACCGCGCAGATGGCACAGGTTCTAGAGGCTCGGGCTAAGGAGTGGCAGAAGCGTCGACGCCCGGTTCGCTGGCTGTCAGCGCCCGAAGTTGCTGAACAAACTGGCATGGACGTTTATTTCGGTGCCTTATATGACGCGTCGGGCGGGATGATAAATCCTTTAGCTTTGGCGAGAGAGCTTGCAAGGTTGGCGATGAACGCTGGCGCAAATGTATTTACCAGCACAATCATTGATAGCCTTCGTCATGACGGCAAAGAAAATATCCTAAGGACTTCGAACGGTGTCGAAATCCGCGCCGACAAGGTGATCATTGCGACTAATTCTGGTACCCATGGTGCTGCCGCTGGCCTTGGGCGGACAGTGATGCCTTTGCAAGTTTATCAGATTGCCACCGAGCCTTTAGACCCGAGAACAGTATCGCGGATTGCTCCAAACCGGACCCCTGTTTCTGACACGCGCACCAATATCTTTACTTACCGCCTAGACGCGGAAAACAGATTGATCTCCGGCGGAATGGCGTTGATACCGCTTGCTGCCGAAAGACGTATGGGGCGGCGGATCGCGAAACGTCTGGCATTCGAACTCGGCCTTTCTCAAATACCATCTGTTGAATACGTCTGGCGCGGCACCGCAGCAGTCACACGCGATGGGCTGCCATCTCTGGTCGATTTGGGCACGAATGTTTGGGGGGCAACCGGTTGCAACGGTCGCGGCGTCGCGTTCACCAATGTGCTTGGTGTAAGTCTGGCAGACTGGCTTATCTCCGGTTCAGATCCAGATAAAGCTCCCCTGCCTGTCATGAAAGCGATTCCGTTGCCACTTCGTGGTCCGGGGCAGCTCGCACCATCGGCCGTATTGGCCCGAGGCATGCTAAGAGACTGGTTCGACGCTCGGAAAAGCACGCGATGACAGGTGCCCCGCCCTCAGACTTGAAGGCCCATCTGACTTCTAACCGCTCGATTGAGCTTGGACGTCGGCTTCGCCAAACCATCAAGCACCACGGTGATGTGATTGCAATCTTTGACCAGCATAGCCTGCGTACCTATCTGTTCGGCATATACGATAGATTGGCGCAGAAACTCATCGGTCTCATCAGCCCCGACCGCGACGATCATGGGGGCGGTAACGCCGACCGGGCGGCTAAGGGGCGAGAAGTTTCGCACTTCCTCCAGCGTCAGGTACAAATCTTCATTCTGGAAAGATTGCGTTACTGGTATCAGATCAAAAAGGCCACTGATAGCTGTCCCTCCAAGGATGATGTCACCTTCCGGGCGGCTCATCACCTCTGCAACAAGATGACCACCAGCAGAGTTTCCGGACAGGAATATCCGGTTTGCATCACCGCCAAACCGCGCAGCATTCTTCTGCACCCAAGACACCGCTCGTTGGCAAGAAGCGACGATGTCTGCCATCCGCGAGGATGGCATCAACGGATAGTCGATAACCACCAGAGCCGCACCAAACGGTACAAAACCGGGTGCCAAAAAACTGAAGAGGTCCGCATCGAGAGATTTCCAAAAGCCGCCGTGGAAAAAGATCATGACCGGCGCATTACGTGTCGAAGGAAAAATGTTAAGTTTTTCGGCTGGCGCTGCACCGTAGGAGACACCGCGCTGCACCTCGAAGTCGCACAAGGCCAACTCTGCCTCACGTGCGCGTCGGGCAAACAATTCATCCAGCCCCTCGACATCATCAAGCGACATCTGACGGTCCATGCCGGTTCGAGCTTCAGTCATCACCACCCCATTCAATCGCAGAATATCTTCGCTTAAAGCGTCGAAAAACAGGAGATCCAAATAAATGTCAACGACCAGATTTGCCCGGCGCATCACCGACACATCGGAAAAAAGCTATGGAATGGTCGGGCTTGCCATGGCCGAAAAAGGCCCGCTGATCCACCTCGAACTTGGCCGTCCGATGTATGACACACCACAACATATCAAACAGGCCACGATAGATGCGCTGTTGGCGGGTGATGTCCATTACAGCGACCTTCAGGGCATGCCCGAGCTCCGCGAAGCGCTAGCCTCTAAACTTGCTCGGCAAAACGGGATCAATGTTGGTCCATCCCAGATCATTGTGACGAACGGTTTAACACAAGCTTCTTTCGCGGCATTCATGGCGTTGTTAGACGATGGGGACGAGGCTATATTACTTGATCCATTCTATCCGCAACACATTGGGAAGATTGAGTTTGCGGGGGCTACTCCGGTCATCGCAGCGCTGGATCCAACCGATAATTTCAGCATCAAGCGAGAACTCATCGAGCCTTATATCACTGCGCAGACAAAAGTTATTGTGCTTGTGAACCCCTGCAATCCGACAGGGCGAATCTACACCCGAGCAGAGTTGCAAGTAGTTGCTGATCTGGCGGTAGAAAATGATTTGGTTGTTTTGACCGACGAAGTATATGAACAAATAACATTTGACGGTGCACAGCACATCTCGATTGCATCGCTTCCCGGAATGGAGTGCCGCACGGTCACGATGCAGGCATTTACAAAAGCCTACGCGATGGATGGATGGCGAATTGGCTACATCGTTGCACCAAAAGATTTTATTGAACCATTGATGAAAGTCACAACTACGGAAGTAACCCATGTCAACACCTTCATACAGCACGGTGCTCTCGCGGCGGTTAACGGACCTGTTGAAGCACTCTCTGACATGGTAGATGGTGATCGGCAAAGTCGTGACTTCGTGGTTCAACGTTTGAACCAGATGCCCGGGGTGACCTGCAAGGCTCCACAAGGTACGATTTACGCTTTCCCAGATATTTCGGCCACAGGTCTGAAATCCAATGTTATTGCGATGCGTTTAATGCACGAAGTTGGGGTGGTCGTTGAATCTGGTAGTTTTTATGGGGAGGCAGGCGAAGGGCACCTGCGGATCTGTTTTGGCGCACAACCAAAGCGAGTTCTTTCCGAAGCTATGGACAAGCTCCAGGACTTCTTCAACAAACTATAAGCTATAAGAGCGAGGCGCACTATGAACAATAAATCGATTGGTTCTGACCCCACTGACCCGAGCTTGGAGCCGGTCCGTACCCGTATGACCGTCGCAGACAATGTTCACGCCTCGCTTCGCCAAGCTTTGATCCTAGGGCGGTTTAATCCAGGGCAACTTCTTACAATATCGTCTCTGGCTGAGAGTTTTCAGACGAGTCAAATGCCAGTACGCGAGACGTTGCGCCGTTTGGCTGCGGAAGGTGCCCTAGAAATGCGATCTAATGGGTCGGCCTATGTCCCCCAAGTCACGCGTGACGCGCTCGACGATATCTGCCGTGCGCGGGTCTCAGTGGAACGGCTCGCCACTGAACTTGCGGTCGAACGCTCGACAACAGCAGAAATAGAAGCCTTAACACGATTAGAGGAAGATCATGCCACAACCTCTGGCACGAAAGATATCTATGAGATGCTAGAAAAAAACCATAACTTTCACTTTGCTATTTATCATGCAGCGCGGTCTCCCGTGCTTTTGCATCTCATTTCAGCACTTTGGCTACGTTATGGACCCTTTATGCGAATGTTATCTCTGCACTTAGCTCCAAAGCTGGAAGAGGGCCTTCATGAACCGTTCCTAGATGGCCATCGTGCAATCGTAGAAGCTATAAGAGCTAAAAATGCGAAGAAAGCCGCGGATTTGATGCAGGGCGATATTGAGCGAACGCAGTCTCTTCTGCAGCAACTTTGCGGCTAAAGAAATTCCTTGGTGCCCGCGCCGCGTTTACTTTTGTGGTTGCCGCCCGTTATGCAAGAAGTTTTTGACCCTGTTGGCGTGTGATCGAGTGCGAACTTTTGTCAGGCCTCAAGATGCGGCATTTCCAAAAGCCACGGGCCGGGATGGTGATCAGCGGATTAAGTCCAAATCTGATTTCCGAGCTTGATGCTCAGTGAGCTTACCTGGTTTTCCCAATCCGGATCTGTTCGATCGTTTTGCCCATTCAGGTCTTCGTCTTCTCACACTCCCCTTGGCACCGTCGCTAGCAGCTTGACATGAACATCATGCCACGACTGCCATCGCCGGATCTCTGTAATCTTCGTTCTTTGTCAGCATCGCCCAGATCTGGCGGGCCATCTTATTAGCCAGCGCGATCGCGACTAGCATCTTGGGCTTGCGCGTCAGCATGCGTGAAAGCCAGCTGCCCTCTACAATGGTGCGCTGTCCACGCCAGTTCAGTCGCGACATTGCACCAATGATTAGGAGACGTCGGATATCGGCCTGACCAGCCTTGGTCATGCGACCAAGCCGCTCTTTGCCTCCAGAAGAATGTTGCTTGGGCACAAGGCCCAGCCAAGCCGCAAAGTCACGCCCCGCTTTGAATTGAGCCATGTCAGGCCCAAACGCCTCCACCGCGATGGCTGTAAGCGGCCCAACGCCCGGCATCGTCTGGAGCCGGCGTGCTCTGTCTGACTGGGCGGCCAGCGTCTTGAGCTTTGTGGTGCGCTCGATGATGCGCCCGGTTTTCTCTGCAATCTGCACGAGCAGGTCCAGGCACTCCGCCCGGATCAGCGCGTGCAAGTTGACGGTCTTATCCTCCACAAGCGCCCTCATGCGATTGAGGTGGGACATACCGACGGGAAACACATAGCCGTGCTGATAAAGCAGCGCCCGCAACGCATTCACATCCGCGGTCCGCTGATGCACCAGGCGTTCCCGGCCGCGGAAGACTGCTGCGCATGACTGCTGCTCGACTGTCTTGGGATCCACGAAACGCATCTCCGGCTGGCGCGCTGCGATGACGATCGCCTCAGCATCGGCTGCATCATTTTTCTGCCGCTTCACAAACGGTTGCACGTATTGCGGTGCGATCAGCTTCACCTCGTGCCCAAGCACTTCCATCTCACGGGCCCAAAAATGTGCACTACCGCATGCTTCGAAAATTACCATGGCGGGCTTCTGCTGCGCCATGAACGCTGGGAATTGCTTCCGCGTCAGCTTCTTGCGGAACTGGACTTCCCCCGTTTGAAGGTCACCGTGGACTTGGAAAACAGTTTTTGCCAGATCGACCCCGATCATCATATTCTTCATCTCGCCGTCCTCCTCTGCGCGTGGCGTTGAACACCACGACCTTGGCACATTGCGATGCCGTCTGGGGAGGGCGGCAACCACTCCATCTGATTTGCTGTCTGATGATCTTCACCATGAAGGAGATCGAAGATGTCGAAACCAAAGCAACATGTCCCTAAATTCAAGGCGAAGGTGGCCTCGCTACGGGCGGCCTAGAAGGGGCAGAGCGACACTTCCGCGACTGCATGACCGCCTTCGGCATTCCCTATGTTGAAACACAGCTACGGGTAGCGCGGGCAGACTTCGCTGTCAATTTCCGCGCACCTTGGTTTGAGCCTGACCGCGAGGCGTTAATCGTACCGCCCGGAACGAAAGCCACGGAATATACCGGCGTCGATGAAACAGCGACGGTATCCAGCGGCGGGCGCGTCAGGGGTCTGCGGGCCGGGGCCATCGCAAACCGTCAAATCGCAATCTACGACAAGCGCGCTGAAGTCATCCAAAGCAACAAACTCGGATGGCTGACGATCTGGAACGCCGCCCGCATGTCCAGCGGCCATCCAGCAATCGACCTCAGTGACCGCAACACCAGTCAGGTCTGGCGGTTCGAAATGCGCCTTGGGTCAAAGCAACTGCGGAACAAGTTTGAGTTGCGGAACTGGGATGATATCCGAAACAGCATCGGAGACGCGTTCACAAATGCCACCAGACGCATACGCTACTGCGAACCGACACTTGACAGCAATCGCGCACGATGGCCCCCACACAGCCTCTGGCGGCTATTTAAGGCGATTATAGCCAATGACCTCATGGTCAACTGTTGCGGCGTACTGCCGAGCGATGTGATTCAAGCCAACCGCGCCGCCAAGATGCGCGAGCTTGATGCACAACTATGCGGGCTGTTCGTCACTCGCGCCGCGATCTCAGATGTTCAGGCTGACGACTTCGAGGAATTCATGGACCAGCATGTCGCAGCGTTGATGCGGCTCAGCGATGAGCATGCAACGGATCTCAACGAGCGGCTCACGAAGGCAAAGGCGCGATACCACTTAAAATGAAACGGCATTCACTACGCTCCACGCAAATAAGCCAATCAAAACCCTTCATACCTCACCCCA
>NZ_JBMERN010000101.1:0-13363 GCF_049310965.1 Loktanella sp. DJP18
CCGACTTATTGCCCGCGCAATTGCAGGGTCGCCTTTATAGCCGCCGTTCGGTCGTCGGGTCGAACAGGTGCAGGTCTTGCGGTCGCACCGACAGACGCAGATCCTCGGCACCCCCTGTCATGCGCCAGACGCCGGGGATGCTGGCGGTGATGGGCAGGTCCGTGTCGGTCAACTGCCCGTGCAGCAGCGTGTTGGCCCCCAGAGGTTCCGCCAGATGCACGCGCATGTGCAGCGGACCGTCTTCGTCGCGTAGCAGATGTTCCGGTCGCAGACCCAGCTTGACCGGACCATGCCCCGCCGGACCCGGCACCGACGTCTCACCGAAACCAATACCCTCTGCGGTGCGCGTGGCATCGAAGATGTTCATCGACGGGCTACCGATGAACTGCGCGACAAAGACCGTCGCGGGCCGTTCATAGACGTCCAGCGGCGTGCCGATCTGTTCCGCGATACCGGCATGCATGACGACCATGCGGTCCGCCATCGTCATCGCCTCGACCTGATCGTGTGTGACATAAAGCGACGTGATCCCGAGTTTCGCCTGTAGCGACTTGATTTCGAGCCGCATCTGAACCCGCAATTTGGCGTCAAGGTTCGACAGGGGTTCGTCGAACAAGAATACGCTGGGTTCGCGCACGATGGCCCGCCCCATCGCGACGCGCTGCCGCTGTCCACCCGACAGGTCGCGCGGTCGCCGGTCAAGATAGTCCGTCAGTTGCAGCAGGCTGGCAGCCTCCTCTACCTTGGCGGCAATCCGGTCCTTCGGCATCTTGGCGATCTTCAGGCCGTAGCCGATGTTCTGACGCACGGACATATGCGGGTACAGCGCGTAGTTCTGGAACACCATCGAGATGTCGCGGTCCATCGGTTCCAACTCGTTCACGCGGCGGTCGCCGATGCGGACCTCTCCTGCACTGACGGTTTCCAGTCCGGCGACCATGCGTAGCAATGTGGACTTGCCACAGCCGGATGGGCCGACGATCACGACGAATTCGCCGTCGTCGACGTGCAGGGTCACCCCCTTGATGACCTCGGTCGCACCAAAGCGCTTGTGCAGGTCGGTCAGGTCAACGGTCGCCATTATTTCTCACTGTCCACGAGTCCCCGGATAAAGAATTTCTGCATCGAAAGAACCACCGCGATGGGCGGCACCATCGCAAGCATCGATGCCGCCATGATCACCGGCCAGTCGGCCAAATCGTCCCCCGACGGGAACATCTGCCGGATGCCCATGACGATGGTGTTCATGCCTGGCTCCGTCGTTACCAGCAGCGGCCAGAGGTATTGATTCCAGCCATAGATGAACAGGATCACGAACAGGGCCGCAATATTCGTGCGGCTCATCGGGATGACGATGTCCCAGAAGAACCGCATCGGCCCGGCCCCGTCGACACGGGCGGCTTCTGCCAGTTCGTCCGGGATGGTCAGGAAAAACTGACGGAACAGGAACGTCGCGGTTGCGCTGGCGATCAGCGGAAAGATCAGGCCGGAATAGCTGTTGAGCATGCCAAAGCCCGCGACCACCTCGTAGGTCGGAACGATCCGCACCTCGACCGGCAGCATCAGGGTCAGAAAGATCAGCCAGAAGAAGATGCTGCGTCCCGGAAAGCGGAAATACACGAAGGCAAAGGCCGAGAGCAGGGATATGGCGATCTTGCCCACCGCGATCCCGACGGCGGTGATGGTGGAATTTACCAGCATGGTCAGCACGGGGACGTTCACGCCCTCGAACAGCGCCTCGCGGTAATTTGCGATGAACTGGTCGCCGGGCCACAGCGGCATCGGCGGCTGCGTGATTTCTGACTGGGTGACGGTCGACGCCACGAAGGCAAGCCAGATCGGAAAGAACACGACCAGCACGCCCGCGATCATCAGCAGGTGACTGCCCCACAGGCCCCAGCCGCGCTTTTCCACCATGCCCGTGCGTTCGGCCATCAATAGTGAACCCGGCGTTCGATGAACTTGAACTGCAACACGGTCAGCAGGCCGACCAGCACCAGCAGAATGACCGATTGTGCGGCCGATGACCCAAGGTCCTGGCCGACGAAGCCGTCCGCATAGACCTTGTAGACCAGGATCGTCGTGGCCTGCTGCGGTCCGCCTCCGGTGATCGTATGGATGACGCCGAACGTCTCGAAGAAGGCATAGATCACGTTGACGACCAGCAGAAAGAAGGTTGTGGGCGACAGCAGCGGCAGCACGATGGTCCAGAACCGCATCCAGAACCGTGCGCCATCGATCGCCGCCGCCTCGATCACCGATTTCGGAACGGCTTGCAGGGCGGCGTAGAAGAACAGGAAGTTGTAGCTGATCCGCCCCCAGGCAGAGGCGACGACTACAAGCCCCATCGCCTGACTTTCGTTCAGGACATGGTTCCAGTCATAGCCGAGCTGGCCCAGATACCACGACACGATGCCGACGCGGGTGTTGAACATGAACAGCCACAGCACGCCGGCCACGGCGGGAGCGATGGCATAGGGCCAGATCAGCAGGGTGCGGTAGGTTCCGGCCCCCTTGATCAGCCGGTCGGCGACGACGGCGAGAAACAGGGCCGGCACCATCGAGGCGACGGTGACGAGCGTGGAGAACACCGCCGTCGTCCAGAAAGAGGCAAGGTAATACTGGTTCCCCAGAAGGTATTTGAAATTGCCAAGGCCGACCCACTGCATGGACAGGCCGAAAGGATCGGGGATGAACAGCGACTGCCAAATCGCCTGCCCGGCGGGATAGAAAAAGAAGACAGCCGAAATCAGCACCTGTGGCGCGATCAGCAGCAGCGGCAGCAGCCAGCCCTTGAAGATGACCCGTTTTTCCAACCTGTCCCCCGGTGGATGCGCGCGCCCCGGTGATCCGGGGCGCGCGCGTCACACAATCAGCCGGCGGTCTGTTCGAACCGGCGCAGCAACTCGTTGCCACGGCTGACGGCACTGTCCAGCGCCTCTTGCGCCGACTTGTCACCGGCCCAGACGCCTTCCAGCTCCTCGTCGATGACCGTGCGGATCTGGTCGAAGGACCCAAGGCGGATGCCCTTCGAATTCGGCGTCGGTTCGTTCATCGTCATCTGCTTCACGGCGATGTCGGTCCCGGGGTTTTCGTCATAGAAGCCCTGCTCGCGCGTCAGGTCAGAGGCAGCCGTCGTGATCGGCAGATAGCCGGTATCCTGATGCCATTGCGCCTGCACCTCGGGGCTGGACAGGTAGTTCAGGAACTGGGCGACGCCGACGTATTCCTCGTCCGTCTGACCAGCCATGACCCAAAGGGATGCACCACCGATGATGGTGTTCTGCGGTGCGCCTTCGGCGCCCTCGTAGTAGGGCAGGGGGCGGATGTCCCAGTCGAACTGCGCCTCGGTCGCGACACCGGCGTAGCCTGCGCTGGATTCGGTGAACAGCGCGCAGTCACCGGCGCGGAAGTTGGCCCCGCCTTCGTTCCGGCGTCCGGCATAGACGAACTTGCCGTTCTGCGCCCACTGTCCCAGCATGTCGATGTGTTGCACCTGAAGCGGGCTGTTGAACACCAACTCCGTGTCCAGACCGGCAAAGCCGTTCTCTTGGCTGGCAAATGGCACGTTGTGGTAGGCCGAGAGGGTCTCCAGCTGAATCCAGCTTTGCCAGGCGGTGGTGAACCCGCACTCCTGACCCGCTTCCTGCAACTGCGTCAGCGCCGCGTCGACGTTCTGCCAGGTCGACAGGTCCATGTCGGGATCGAGGCCTGCTTCGGCAAAGGCGTCGCGGTTCACGTACAGCACCGGCGTCGAAGAGTTGAACGGCAGCGACAGCATTTGGCCATCGGTATTGGTATAATAGCCCTTCACCGCCCCGATATAGGCATCGGGGTCGAAGTCCACGCCTGCATCGGCCATGACCTCATAGACCGGCTTGGTGGCACCCTGCGCCGCCATCATCGTGGCTGTCCCGACCTCGAACACCATCAGGATGTCGGGTTGTTCGTTGGCGCGGAAGGCGGCGATGCCGGCGTTCAGCGTCTCGGAATAGTTGCCCTTGCTGGTCGCCGTGACGGTGTAATCCGACTGGCTGGCGTTGAAATCCGCCACCTGCGCGTCGACCAGTTCCTGCAGCCGCCCCGTGAACGCGTGCCAGAATGCGATGTCGGTCTGCGCTGCCGCAGACAACGGCGCAAATGCGGCCGTCGCCAGTGCCACAGCCCCAAAAGTCAGTTTAGTCATGTCGATCCTCCAGTTTGTCATGGTCCCGCAACGCAGGGCGTTGTCCTCCCGGTACCGGGGGCAGCCTACGCCTTTGTCGTCCGCGATCAACACCTCGGCGTGTAACGGGACCATGACCTTGCGGCAAATATCTGATGTCCTGACCCAGTTTGTCCCAAAACAGGTTGTCCCAGTGCGGTGTTCAACACATTTTTTTTAATCGCGGTCCGGCTACGGGTGGACAACCCCGGCCCGATCCGGCCTTTTCAGGGTGACCTGCGGCCGGCTGCCGGCCGCTTGTCGACCCATGTTACAGGAGGTTACATCGTGGATCGTCGTTCATTCATCCGCACGGGCGCATTCGGCGCAGGTGCCGCAGCCCTGGCCGCGCCGGCCGTTGCGCAAGGCAATACGACCTGGCGCATGGTCACCACATGGCCCAAGAACTTTCCGGGCCTCGGCGTCGGGGCCCAGCGATTGGCCGACCGCATCACCGCCGCATCGGGCGGCCGTCTGACCGTACAGGTCTACTCCGCCGGCGAATTGGTGCCGCCGCTGCAATCCTTGGATGCCGTCATCGACGGCACTGCCGAGATGAGCCACGGTGCGGCCTACTACTGGCAGAACAAGTCCGCTGCGCTGTCGTTTTTCACCGGCGTGCCCTATGGCATGACGACCCAGGAACTGGGGGCTTGGGTCCGCTTCATGGGCGGACAAGAGATCTGGGACGAGGTTTACGACCAATTCGGCGTGCAGGGATTCCTGTCCGGCAACACCGGCACGCAGGCCGGCGGCTGGTTCAAGAATGAACTCATGGGTGTCGAGGATATCAATGGTTTGCGGTTCCGCACACCCGGCCTGGGCGGTCAGGTGTGGGAAAAGCTCGGTGCCACCGTAACGAACATGGCTGCCGGCGAAATCTTTCAGGCGTTGCAATCCGGCACGCTGGACGCCGCCGAATTCGTGGGACCCTACAACGACCTCGCCTTAGGCTTCTATCAGGTCTGCAAGAACTACTACTTCCCCAGCTTCGTCGAGCCGGGCCTTGCGACCGAACTGGTCGTGGACAAGGCCAAGTATCAGGCCCTGCCGGAAGACCTTCAGGCCATCGTGCGTGATTGCAGCCAGGCGGAATACGACATGGTCGCCGCAGACTTCGCAGCGAACGATCCGCGTGCGTTGCAGACGCTGGTCAATGACCACGGCGTGAATGTGCGTCAGTTCCCCGACAGCATCCTCGAGGCCGGTGCCAAGGCGTCGCTGGAGGTCCTGACGGATCTGCGCGACAATGGCGATCCGCTCGTCAAGAAGACGGCGGAAAGCTTCGTCGAATCGCTCAAGATCCTGCGCACCCGCACACAGGATATCGACGCCCCGTTCGTGCGTGCGCGTGAGACGTATCTGACGCTCTGAGGCCTTGGTCTGATGAAGTGCGAAAGGCCCGGACAATGCGTCCGGGCCTTTTTGCTTGCAGATGTTCTGACGGCCTTGCCGTCCCATCGACTTCTGGTCTGAAATACCCCGGGGGCAGGGGGGTGGCCCCCCTTAGGATTTTACCCCGCGATCAGCCGTGGCAACCAGGTCACGATGCCGGGAAATGCGAACAGGATCGCGATTGCGATGATCTGAAGGATCACGAAGGGGATGATGCCTTTGTAGATGGCCGAGGTTGGCAGGTCCGCCGGGGCAACGCCGCGCAGATAGAACAGCGCGAACCCGAAAGGCGGCGTCAGGAACGACGTCTGCAGGTTCACACCCACCAGAACGCCCAGCCAGACCGGGTCCACGTCCAGCGCCAGCAGGACCGGCGCCGTGATCGGGATCACGATGAAGATGATCTCGAACGTGTCGAGGATGAAGCCCAGCAGGAACATGATCCCCATCACAACGGCGACCGCGGCCATCGTGCCGCCCGGCAGGTTCGACAGGAATTCGTGGACCAGATTGTCGCCACCCATCAGGCGGAACACGACGGAAAACACCGACGCGCCCAGCAGGATGACGAAGACCATTGAGGTGATCGTTGCGGTGCTGACGACCGTCTGTTGCAGGATCGCGAAGGATAACCGCCAGCGCAGCGCTGCCAGGATCATCGCGCCGACAGCCCCGACAGAGGCCGCCTCGGTCGGGGTGGCGATGCCCCCCAGGATTGATCCCAGGACGGCCATGATCAGCAGCAGCGGCGGCACCAGCGCGACCATGACGTCGCGACCCAGCGTCGCGCGTTCCTCTGCACTGACCGGTGTCGCAGGCATCGCCTGCGGATCGACGATCGCCTTGAAGATCGTGTAGGCAAGATACAGGCCCACCAGCAGCAGCCCCGGCAGGATCGCGCCCGCGAACAGATCGCCGACGGACACCGGCACGGGCGCAAAGTTGCCCTTGGCCATCTGCACCTGCGAGTTGATGCCCGACAGCATGTCACCCATGAAGATTAGCACCGTGGACGGCGGAATGATCTGCCCCAGCGTGCCGGATGCACAGATCACGCCCGTCGCGATCTTGGGATCGTATCCGGCCCGCAGCATCGCGGGCAGGGAAATCAGGCCCATCGTGACGACCGTGGCCCCCACGACGCCGGTGGACGCGGCCAGCATCGCGCCGACCAGGATCACCGAAATGCCCAGCCCGCCGCGCAGGTTGCCGAAAAGCTTACCCATCGTCAGCAGCAACTGCTCTGCGATCCGGGATCGTTCCAGCATCACGCCCATGAAGATGAACAGCGGCACCGCAACCAGCACTTCGTTCGTCATGAAACCGATGTAGCGGTTGGGCAGCGACCCGTAGTTGGACGGATCGAAGACGCCCAGCGACCAGCCCAAGGCCCCGAAGCCGAGGCTGACACCGGCCAAGGAAAAGGCCACCGGGAACCCCAGCAGCAGAAAGCCGATGATGCCGAAGAACATGAGACCGGCGAGCAGCTCGCCGAGTGTGACCGGATCCATCAGTGCAGCCCTTCGATTGCGTCAGCCTCAGCGTCGGCGGGTTTGACGAGATAGGCCATCATGGCCGGCACCAGATCGCGGCGTCCCGAAAGCACAAGGATGGACCGGCATGCCATCGCGACCCCTTGCAGCGCCAGCAATGCCGCAAAGGCAAGGATGAAGGTCTTGAGGATATAGAGACCCGGCATGCCACCGACGTTTGCAGACGCCTCCTGGTAGGACCAGGACCGCTGCACGAAGGGGATGGAGTAGGCCGATACGATCCAGCAGAAGGGCAGCAGGAACAAGATGACGCCGATCAGGTCGACCAGCGCGCGGGTTCTGATCCTTGCGGGGCGGTAGAAGATGTCGACGCGCACATGGTCATCGCGCAGCAGCGCAAATCCGGCGACGGCCATGAACATCGCGCCGTTCAGCCAGATATAGAGGTCCTGAAGCCACAGGAAACTTGTCGCGAACACGTAGCGCAACACGACCACGGTAAAGCAGACAAGGACGATTCCCAGCGACAACCAGGAAAAGACCTGTCCAATCATCCAGTTCAATCGGCTGATCGCAGCAGCGATCATCCCCAACATGCGCAACATGCAACCTTTACCCCCACCAGACCGACCGCGCCGGACAGACGATTTCACGCGCCCGTGGTCCATCCGGACATGCCGGCCCCTTCATCAGACGATGGCGCGGCGCAGTCAACCGCAACACCGCGCAGAAGTTGAAAAGGAGCCGCCATTTTTCGGCGCTGTGGCCCGGTCGCCCGTTACAGAACCGTCGCGGCGGCGATGACGGCGACTGTCATGCTGAACGGGATCAGCACGGCCACCACGAAGATGTCGCCATAGCTTTGCCGGTGCGTCAGCCCTGTGATGGCCAGCAGCGTGATGACCGCGCCGTTGTGCGGCAACGCATCGAACCCGCCGGACGACAGGGCGACGACGCGGTGCATGATCTCTGGATCGATGTTCGCGGCCTGCGCCTGCGTCATGAACTGCGCCCCCAGCGTTTCAAGCGCGATCGACATGCCGCCCGACGCGGACCCGGTGATCCCCGCCAGAACGTTCGTCGCAACCGCCGCCGAGATGAGGGGGTTGGATGAAATGCCAAGCACCGCATCGCGGATGATCGCAAAGGCGGGCAGGGATGCGATGACGGCACCGTATCCGACCTCTGACGCGGTGTTGAACACCGGCAGAAGCGACCCCATCGTGCCTTTGTTGAAGCTGTCCATCGGGCTTGCGAAACGCCGCCAGTTCAGGGCCGCACACAGCAGGATCGACAGGACCAGCGACGCGATGATGGCCCAGATCCCCTTGACGTCGTCCAGCGTGACGCCGCCGTAGGCGTCCTGCGCCAGATAGGACGCATCCATGCCCGGAATGACGACGTAGGTGAATAACGCGTTCAGCACGATCACCAGCGCGACCGGCAAAAGCGCCACGGCGATGCCGGGTTGCGCCTGGTCGGGGGCGTCCGCATCGGCATCGGTTTTCGGATGCTGGCCAAAGCCTTCGCCCGCAGCCTGCGCGCGATCGCGGCGGCGGTTCAGCCAGAGGATGCCGAAGGTCATCATGCCCAGACCCGCCGCGATGCCGTAGAACGGCGCGGCAAAGGGTGTCGTCGCGAAATAGGGCATCGGGATCGCGTTCTGGATCGCCGGCGTTCCAGGAAAGGCCGTCATGGTGAAGGTGAACGAACCAAGGGCGAGGGCAGCCGGCAGCAGCCGCTTTGGCGTGTCCGACCGTTCGAACAAGGCGTTGGCGATGGGATAGACGGCAAAGGCCACGACGAACAACGAAACGCCGCCGTAGGTCAACACGCCGCAGGCCAGCACGACCGCTGCAATTGCCTGTCCCGCACCCAGACGCGTCGTGAACCACTCCGCGATGGTGCGCGCCGAACCGGAATCAGCCATCAACTTGCCGAAGATCGCACCAAGCATGAACAGCGGAAAGAATTTCAGCAGGTAGTTGCCCAATGCGGGCATGAAGACCTGCGTGTAGGTCGCCAAAAGGGGAATGCCACCGGCCAGAACCACCGCAAGCAGCGCGAGAAGCGGTGCGAGGATCAGCACGTTGATCCCGCGATAGGCGAGGAACATCAACAGCCCCAGCGAAATGAAGATGCCCAGCAGACCCAAATTCAGCTCCCTCTTGCCGTCTTGCAGGACTGCCTGCCCGTTGGGTCCGGACGCAAGGCGACGGTCCGGACATGCGATCCATCGCCGGGCGCGGATGACATCCGGCAGGCGCTTTCGTCCGGCCAAGCGATACGCTAAGAACGCGCGACATCTGATCTGGCGAAAGTGCGCGCAATGAAATTCACCCTGTCTTGGCTGAAGACCCACCTGGATACAACCGCGTCGGTCGATGACATCGCGGAAACGCTGACCGATCTGGGGCTAGAGGTGGAGGGCATTGTCAATCCCGCCGAAATGCTGCGGCCCTTTACGCTGGGCTATGTCGAAAGCGCCGAGAAGCATCCGGATGCGGACAAGCTGCGGGTCTGTCAGGTGCGCACCAGGGACGGTCTGCAACAGATCATCTGCGGCGCACCCAACGCGCGCGCCGGCATCACGGTCGTCGTGGCCCATCCCGGCGTCTATGTGCCCGGCATCGACACGACCATCGGCGTTGGCAAGATTAGGGGCATCGAAAGCTTCGGCATGATGGCGTCCGAGCGAGAGCTGGAGATGTCGGAGGAACATGACGGCATCATCGAGCTGTCACAGGGCGAGGTCGGCACCAGCTTTGCCGATTGGCTGGCGGCGCATGATCCCGCCCGCGTTGATCCGGTGATCGAGATCGCGATCACCCCGAACCGCGCCGATGCGCTGGGCGTGCGTGGCGTCGCCCGCGATCTGGCCGCGCGCGGACTTGGCACGCTGAAACCGCTAGCCGCGCCAAAGATCGATGCGACGTTCGGTTCCGAACTGACGGTCAGCATCGACGACGACACGCTGGACGGCTGCCCCGTATTCTGCGGCCGCCTGATCAAGGGCGTGACGAACGGCCCAAGCCCCGACTGGCTCCAGGCACGGCTGCGGGCGATCGGGCTGCGGCCGATCTCTTTCCTCGTCGATGTGACGAACTTTCTGACCTACGACCTGAACCGCCCGCTGCACGTCTTCGATGCGGACAAGGTGCAGGGCAACCTGCGGGTCCACCGCGCCAAGGGTGGCGAGCAGATTGCAGCGCTGGATGACAAGACGTATACGCTAAGCGAGGGCCAGATGGTGATCGCTGACGACGCCGGCGTGCAAAGCATCGCTGGCGTGATGGGCGGCGATGCCACCGGCTGCACGCCCGAGACGGTGAATGTCTTCGTCGAAAGCGCATATTGGGACCCGGTGCAGATCGCCTACACGGGCCGCGCGTTGAAGATCAACTCTGACGCCCGCTACCGGTTCGAACGCGGGATCGACCCGGCCTTCACGCCTGAGGGGCTGGATCATGCGACAGCGTTGATCCAGTCGGTCGCGGGCGGCACGGTGTCGCAGATGGTGCTGGCAGGACAAGTGCCTGACACCGATCGCGCCTACAGGCTGGATACGGACCGGGTCATCAGCCTTGTCGGCATGGATATTCCGGCCGCGACGCAACGCGCGACGCTAACGGCGCTGGGCTTCCGGCTGGAGGGCGACCTAGCCCATGTGCCAAGCTGGCGCGGCGACGTGCAGGGCGAGGCCGATCTGGTGGAAGAGGTCGCACGGATCGCATCGCTGACCAAGCTGGTCGGCGTCCCGATGCCGCGCGCCCAACCCGGCGTGCCAAAGCCGGTGCTGACACCCGCGCAGGTCCGCGCGAGTGCCGCGCGACGCACTGCGGCGGCGCTGGGTTATAACGAATGTGTCACCTACAGCTTCATCGACGAAGGCACGGCAGCGCTGTTCGGCGGCGGCACGGATCTGACGGGGCTGGAAAATCCGATCTCGTCGGACATGTCGCACATGCGGCCTGCACTGTTGCCGGGCCTGTTGCAGGCGGCGGCCCGCAATCAGGCGCGCGGCTTCAACGACCTTGCGCTGTTCGAGGTCGGGGACATCTTTGACGGTGGCGAACCGGGCGATCAGCGGCCTTGCGTGACAGGCGTGCTGATCGGGCGGACAGGGCCGAAAGGTGTGCACGGCGACAGCCGCGCCGTCGACGTCTTTGACGCGAGGGCTGACGCCGAAGCCGTTTTGGCTGCGATGGGCGCGCCCGCCAAGGTGCAGATTCTGCGCGGCGGGGAAGGCTGGTGGCATCCGGGGCGGCATGGACAGATCTGTCTTGGGCCAAAGAATGTGCTGGGGGTGTTTGGTGAAATACACCCGAAGGTCCTTCGCGCACTGGACGTGAAGGGGCCTGCGGTCGCCTTCACTATCTTCCCGGCCGAAATCCCTTTGCCGCGCAACAAGACCACGACCCGCGCGGCCTTGGTCGCAACCGACCTTCAGGCGGTAGAACGTGACTTTGCCTTTGTCGTGGATGCGCAGGTCGAGGCGTTGACGCTGGTCAATGCGGCCGCGGGGGCCGACAAGGCGCTGATCGCCGAGGTGCGGGTCTTCGACGAGTTCATCGGCGGAAGTCTGGGCGCGGGCAAGAAATCCCTGGCCATCACCGTGCGGCTGCAACCGGTGGACGCGACCTTGACCGAAGCGCAGATCGAAGGGGTGGCCAAGCAGATCGTCGCCAAGGTCGAGAAGGCCACAGGCGGCACGCTGCGCAGGTAGGTTTGTCTTTCAGGTGCATCTGGTTTTGCCGGATCACCGGGGCGGGAGGTTTCGGTCAGGTGAGTGCGGCGATTTACCCCTCCGGATCGGGGATCGCTTTGCCCTTCTGCACGGCCGGTCGCGCGTAGAAGCGTTCGACATAGGCTGGCACATGCCGAAGGTCGTTGTAGCCCGTGACCTCTTTCGCGCCATAGAAATCGAGGGCATTCAGCCAGGGGGCCAGCGCGATGTCTGCGATGGAGAAGTCGCCGGCAATCCAGTCCTGACCGTCCAGTGCCTTGTCCACCACGCCAAGCAGGCGTTTCGCCTCGTCGATGTAACGCTGCTGCGGACGGGAATCTTCGATGTCCTTGCCAGCGAACTTGTAAAAATAGCCAAGCTGACCGAACATCGGACCGACGCCGCCCATCTGGAACATGACCCACTGGACGATGCGCGCCTTGTCAGCCGCCGTCCTGCCGATCAGCTCGCCGGTCTTTTCGCCGAGGTAAATCAGGATCGCACCGGATTCGAAAATGCCGATGGGCCCGTCGGGACCATCGGGATCGATGATCGCGGGGATCTTGCCATTCGGGTTGAGCGAGGTGAAAGCGCCTGATTTGACGTCCGCATCCTTCAAGGTGATCAGATGGGGCTCATACGCAAGCCCCAACTCCTCCAGCGCGATGGACGCCTTTACCCCGTTGGGCGTTGGATAGGAGTAAAGCTGGATGACTGCAGGATCGGTGGCGGGCCAGCGTGTGGTGATGGGAAATTCGGTAAGGTCGGTCATTCTCGGTTCTCCTGTCAGTGCAAGGCGTAACTTAGTCGGAAACCCGCCCGCAAAAACCCTTCTGCGTTTCTAAAATTGGTTTATACCGCTCGTGGGGAAAATCCGCGGCAAACCGTTGCGGCCATCTATCGGGAGACTAGCGTGCTGAACGAATTCAAGGATTTCATTGCCAAGGGCAATGTCATGGACCTCGCTGTCGGTATCATAATCGGGGCTGCATTTACGGCCATCGTGTCGTCGTTGGTCGGGGATCTAATCAACCCGATCATCGGCTTGATCCTGGGCGGGGTCGATTTTTCCAACATGTACGTCGTGATGTCCGGTGAAGTGCCCGCCAATGCCGGCCTTCAGGTTGCGCGCGATGCAGGGGCCGCGGTGTTTGCCTACGGTGCCTTCATCACTGCCTGCATCAATTTCTTGATCATCGCTTTCGTGGTGTTCATGCTGGTCAAGGCGGTCAATACGATCAAGTCCCGCGCTGAAAAGCCGGACGACATCGTGCCGGACGTGCACACTGGTCCGTCAGAGCTTGACGTCCTGATCGAAATTCGGGACCAACTGCGGCGGTGAGCGAAGATGGATTGCCCGGATGACGGCAGAGGTCCTGCCGAAATCCTCTTACCGACCGTCCTTGCGACGGTCGGCACGGATCGGTGATATCTGTCGTTGTGATGAATCGCCATCCCGTCGCGATGTCAGGGCCAGGATCACGATAGCCGCGAGCCCGAGGGCGGTCATGCTTGCGAGAAACACACTTAAAGTCATTTCATTCC
>NZ_JBMERN010000102.1:0-13291 GCF_049310965.1 Loktanella sp. DJP18
CACGGGCGGGGTCGGGAATAATCCGGTCAAAGATTACCGACACCTTACGCCCAGCGCCTTTCGTAAACAATCCGAAAGGACATCCAATGGCTCAAAGCCAATGGGGCGATGCCCCTTACACAATCATCAACCCAAACGGTGCCACCGCACATATCGTAGTGAAGGGCCGCGACAAGTGGGCGCTGGGCAATTTGCTAAATGCTGGCATGACGGGCTGCACACCCATCGAAAACCCTGCCCCGCGTTGGTCTGCTTATGTGTTCAACTTGCGAGAGATGGGCGTGCATATCGACACCATCCACGAACTGCACGGCGGAGACTTCAGCGGCCTTCACGGGCGCTACGTGCTTCGGTCGCGCGTCCTGCCCGGTCATGTGGAGGTTACGCAATGACCCCCGCAAGCATACGTCGCCTGTGCCGCCGCTATGGCCTGACCGTCACCCAAGCCCGCCTTGTGGCGGCGCTGCATTATGGGGGCAAGCATGACTGACCCGCACACCCGCCTGACCCGCCGCAAGGGCAAGTGGCACATTATGGCCCGTAAGGTCGCACACGGGACCGCACAGGCCGTCTGGATCGACCTAGGGGGCTGCGGCTGTCCAGTGGTGGCAGTGCGCGTCTGGTTGGCCTGTCAGCGGACGGACAAGCGCTGATGGGGGGCAAGCGTTACAAGCAAAGCAAAAGGGGGGTTGGGCGTTTCGTCCAGCTTCCCGAATGGTTACAGGCAACAGAGGCCTGGGCCACCCTGCCCCCCGGACCCCGCGCCCTCTACATCGAACTGAAGCGCCGCTTCAACGGGACGAACAACGGCGACATTTTCCTTAGCCACCGAGACGCGGCGGCGGCGTTGGCCGTGCATCGCAACACGGTCGGGCCTTGGTTCAAGACGCTGGAGGAACGCGGGTTCATCTACCTGACCCAAGCCCCCCATCTGGGGCCGTCAGGGATTGGTCAGGCGTCGGTCTGGGGACTTGACGAGGAAGCCACGCCAGACGGCAAGCCCGCCCGCAAATCCTTCACCAAATTTAGAACCCCCGCACAAAATCAGTGCATGGCCGTCACAAAAAACAGGACGGCACCGCATGAAAGGTAGCCAAAACCGGCCGAACCGTCCTGAATTTTGTGACGCATTTCGCCAGAGTCTGAGAAGTGGCGTCACAAAAAACAGGACACATATACATCTAGCCATAGGCCATCGGTTTGAACGGGGTGTTAGACAAGCAATCGTTAACTGCTTTCGCACACCACCTGCCCGCCAAATTGCGGTCTGCATGTTGTCTGTCGGGGTGCCATCTGGACGGGTTGGTAATTATTCTGAAAGTCAGCCGGATTCAGCGGGGTGGTGCGATAAACAGGCAGTGGAATGCTAGAACGTCGGTTCCGCTCGGCTTGGTCCAGTTGAGCAATCTGAACGCAAACGTCGGTGTTGCCTGCCTGACAAGCTGCAAGAAGTTGCTGCCTCACTGGATCTGGCTGGACAACGCTAGCTCCCTCACAGCCTGCCAGCGCCACGACCGCGCAGAATACCCACTTGTTCATCGCACCCTCCTCCGTAACCTCCCGTTACTCTTTGCTACCAAAGATTGAGGGTCAAGCGCCCTTTCATAGATTAAATTGGTCTGCCGAGTAGCGGACAACTTACCAAACTATCCAAATGATTTGGATAAAATAGGGGCAGATAGATGGGTGGCATCGGCAGCGGCGCGCACACGCGATGGGGCACTCGCGACACATGAGGATGTCAGCGCCAAAACCCGAAACAAGCGGCTCGACGGGTCTGTTCAAAAATCCGTCTATCAGAGCAACAAAAGGGGCAAGCCGCTGATCCGAGCCAAGAATCGCACACAAATCAACCGCAAGATGCTCAGACATTGGCGCGGCGCGGCCAAAATTCTTGACCGCTGCGCAAAATGGCGGCAAATTTCGAAGGACGGCGTTCTATTTGGGGAATGTCGATTTAAGGACATCCGTAATGGCTTTCGTGAAATTTTACAACGGACTTGGAACTGGTGGGGAGCTCCAAGCTGGGAATTTTTTCAGTAATGACAATTCTCTAGTCCCCGATGGAAATGAAACCCTTGAGGCCTACGATTTTGATACTGAAATCCTGTCTGGTAGTTTTAACGGAGGAGAGTATTATTATTCATTCTTCATTGACTCTACATTTTCAACATATGTCTATGAGATAGGCAGTATGTATTTATATGATAGTAATGTTAACAGCTTAATTGATATATATGATATTAATATAGCTTTCGATATAAGGGATGACTTTTCTGGCGACGTATACTTTTCCAATATCCTGTCTGGGAATGATTGGATTGTGGGGAATAGATATTCAGATTATCTAGAGGCCGGTTCAGGAAATGACGTTGTTCGTGGTAATTCAGGTAATGACTTTATTTCGGGTCAAAACGGCAACGACAAGCTTTACGGCGGATCGGGTGGCGATAGGCTCCTCGGTGGCTCTTGGGGAGATAGGCTCTACGGTGGGTCAGGAAGTGACCGGCTCAACGGCCAAGACGGTAACGACAAGCTTTACGGCGGATCGGGAAAAGATACTATGTTTGGCGGATCAGGCGCTGACACGTTTGTATTCAACAAGCTGTCGGATAGCCGTGCGGCCTCATCAAAAGCAGACGTGATAAAGGACTTCAAACATGGTGTTGATCATATTGACCTGAGGTCGATTGATGCCAGCTCGGTTATTTCGCGGAATAATGCGTTTACCTTTGATGGCACCACGCAGTTTGGCACGTCGAAAAGCGGTGACATCTATTACGAAAAGTTCAACCTAGCGGGTACCAGCAGAGACTACACGATGGTCTACATCGATAATGACGCAGATCGTGGTGTTGAGATGTCGATACGGCTAGATGGCTTGATTAATATAACTGCAGGTGACTTCTTGCTGTGAAGGCATCAAGTTAAGGAAAATCTGCTTCTCCATGCAAAAGAACTGTCCGCCTGGCACTTCCCCTAGAGTTTCCTCGACGGTGTTACCTTGCCGACAGTTTCCGCTTAACAGCTTCTTTGCTTCCGAAGTTTAGTGCGAACGGTGACACATCCTCAGACGCTTGCATTCGCTCTTAGCTAATTAGCACTCACAAGGCGGAATCGTAGCGTTCCGTAAAGTTTACGCTTCGGCAGAACCATACAAAAAGTTGTGGTCGCCCAGCTATCGGCGGCACCCGCAAATCAAACAACTTCCCAATGGATTTGGATAAAATAGGGGCGGATATTAATGGGCGGCATTGGTAGCGGCACACACATGAGATGGGGCACACGCGACACGACGGACGACATGCGCGCCCTGCCCATCGGGAAGCTGGCACGCGGCGGTTGGCTGGACAGCGGCGGCACCTGTTCATTCACATGGTCGCGCATGGGCCGCAGGACGGGCGATGTCACCGTCACGGCGGCGGCGGGCCATGTGGTGCTGTCCTATCGTTGCCGACCGACAGGTGGCGACTGGCAGGACATGAAGTATCCGGTCCAGATCGACCGCACTCCCTGCCACCTGGGCGGCAACCGCGCTTGGTTCCTGTGCCCAGCGCGCGGGTGCGGACGGCGCGTTGCGACACTCTACGGCGGGGCTGTCTTTGCCTGTCGCCACTGCCACAGGCTGGCGTATCCGTCCGAGAACGAAAGCCGCCGCGACAGGACCGTGCGGCAAGCGGACAAGCTGCGTGACCGCCTCGACTGGCCCCCCGGCATTTTCAACGGATCGGATTGGGGACGGCCCAAGCACATGCACCGTGCGACCTACTGGCGATTGATCAGGGAATACGACGAACTTGAGGCGCAAGCGCTGGGCGGCATCATGTAATGGCTGCGTCGGTTCAAATAAAATAACGTCGGAAAACCAAACCACCAAATGCAGCGAGGTGGACGCAGAGGGGGATTGAAAACAAGTCAGCTACGATAGCTGTTTGTTTTCAATGCATAAAATCAATTTATGTGGTGCCCAGGGGCGGAATCGAACCACCGACACGAGGATTTTCAATCCACTGCTCTACCCCTGAGCTACCCGGGCACCGGGATGGCCAAGGCCATCGGGTAGCGGGGTTCTAGGTCAGCGGCGCGGGGGTGTCCAGAGGGATTTCGCGCAAATCAGTGGGGCTTTTCGGGGTCCTGCCAATCGTCGTCGTCACCCCTTTCCTCGGGTGCGGCTGGGATCGCGTAGGACCCCGTCAGCCATTTCGCGAGGTCGACGTCCGCGCAGCGGCGCGAGCAGAAGGGCTTGTATTTCGGGTCGGTGTCGCGGTCGCAGATGGGACAGGTCATGCGGGCAGGCCATTCCACGGCAACCTCTCGCGTTTGCGTTGCAATTCGAACAGGCCCATCGTCGTCCATCCCACCAGCGAGGTTTCGACAGCGTCGGCACGGAAGGCCGCACGCAGCGACTGTTCCACCTGCTTGCGATGCGCCTTGGACATGGGGGCAAAGTCGACGGCGATCTGCCCGCCAAAGCCGCGCAACCGCAACGCGCGCGGCAGGACGCGGGCGGCGGCAAGGTTCACTTTCAGCGCCGCGGCGGGCGAGGTGTCGCCGCCGGTGTTCACGTCGACGGCGACCAGCGCGCGGGTCGCCTCGACATACATCGTGCCTTCGGACAGGGCAATGCGGGGCTGTGCGATGTCGTCGATCTGGTCCATGACGCCTAGTCGTTCGAAACCGCCCGGTTCCGTCACGACCTCGGCGGGGATCACCCATTCGCGCCAGGCAAGGGCGTGCGGGCCGTCACCTTCGGTCAGCGCCTCGGGATCGGTCCCCTGCCCTTCGGCCATGATCGCGTCAGCCAGGTCCTGCATCGCGACGATATCCTCGGCGATGTCCTCCTCGGTCGCGAATGCGCAAGACGAGCGCAGGATCAGACCAGTGCCTTCCTCGGCCTCAAAATGCGCGTGAGCAACGGCCAGCAGCGTGTCGCGCTGGTCGTCGTCGGTAATTTGGCGGCTGACGTTCACGCCGGGCTTGTTGGGGGTGACGATGGCGTAGCGGCTTTTGAACAGGACACGGTCGGTGACGGGCACGGCCTTGCCGTCCTCTGCATAGCCGGTGACCTGCACCAGCAGCGGCTGACCGGGGCGCAGCCCCTTGCCAGCCCGCAGAAAAGCCGTGCCGCCCTGGGGCAGCCGCAGCATCATGCCGCCCTGCCCTTTCAGCGGACGGTCGCAGACGGCGCGATAGACGGCACCGGGGCGGGGCGCGTCGGGCGTGTCGATCAGCAGATCGTCCAGCTGCCCGTCCACCAACAGGGCGGCGGCCTCGACCCCGTTCAGATCGTCAAGGATGATGGTGCGGCCCTTCATGCGGGGTCTCCGTGAATGGGGTAGCCTGCGGCGGCCAGCAGGGTGGCGGTTTCGGCCAAGGGCAATCCGACGACGGATGTGAAGCTGCCGTTGATCCACGGAATGAAGGCCCCGGCCGGGCCCTGAATGGCATAGCCGCCTGCCTTGCCGCGCCAGTCGCCGCTGGCGATATAGGCGTTCACTTCTGCCGTGGACAGGCGCTTCATCATCACGGTGGTCTGCACGTCGCGGGCCGTGACGTGACCGTTGCGGCGGACCGTCACGGCGGTGATGACCTTGTGGCGTCGGCCCGACAACAGCGCGAGGAAGGCCCGCGCCTCGTCCGCATCGGCGGGCTTGCCCATGATGCGCCGACCCAGCGCGACGGTCGTGTCGGCGCACAGCACGATGGCATCATCAGGTGCTGTGACGGCGGCGACCTTTTCGGCCGCGATGCGTTTGACATAGTCGCGGGGCAGTTCAGCCTTGCGCACGGCTTCGTCGATATCGGGCGGGGTCACGGCGTCGGGCACGACGCCGATCTGCGCCAGCAGTTCCAGCCGCCGGGGCGAGCCGGAACCGAGGATCAGTTGCGGTTTGTAGATCATGGTTTGCACCCGTATCGGCCTGCCGGGTGTCGGTCGCGGCCGCCCGGACCGCAAGCCCGCAAAGGCGCGACACCGCGCCTTTGGCTATTTGAAGCGGTAATTGATCCGACCTTTGGTCAGATCGTAGGGGGTCATCTCGACCTGCACCTTGTCGCCTGCGAGGACACGGATGCGGTTCTTGCGCATCTTGCCAGCCGTATGTGCGATGATCTCATGGCCGTTTTCCAACTCGACCCGGAATGTCGCATTCGGCAGCAGTTCCTTCACGACGCCCGGAAATTCGAGAAGTTCATCCTTGGCCATGTGGTCTCCTGTCTGGAATGTAGGCCGCCCGCTGGCGGCACCGGCGTGTAAATGCGCCCGAATGTCAGGTTTTTCAAGGGCAAAAAGATGGGCTGCAGCTTGGCCGGGGTGGAGGCACGGCCCCATAGACACTTTCAAGGCAAAAGTAAAAGTATATTAGCTTCATCACGATCAGGTGAAAAAACGCGGAACGTTGCACCGAAAAATCTGTTGGACCGCCAGACAACATACACTGGAGCACAAGATGACACACGCCGTTCAGCGCCTATTCCTGACTACTGCGCTTTGCCTGCCATTCGGTCAAGCCGCGTTCGCCCAATCCGAAACATTTTGCGCCGATCTTGAAACGGCGCTCAACAATGGCTTGCCAGCATCCCTTTCCGAAGAAACGGATCGCATCCGTTCTGTCCTGACCGCTGGAGATCCGGCGGCCTGCGAGGTGGAACTGGTTGCAATCCTTGCTGTCACTGATGAGGCAGCCCAGACCGACGAGGCCGCCGAAGGGGCGCAGTTGACCGAGACGGAAGAGTTGACCGTCAACCTGCAGGATGAACTGACCGTACAGGGCGCGGTCTATCTCGACCGGCAGCCCGCCAACGTCGACATCGAGGGTGGTGACACTGAAGTCGTCGTTACCAATGATCAGCCGGAAGTCACGGTCAACGAAGGCCAGGCCGAGATCGTAATCCGTCAGGCAGCCGCGAACGTCATGGTCGAAATGCCACAGCCGACAATCCGCATCGAGCAGCCTGCGCCCGAAATCATCATCACGATGCCGGCACCCGGCGTCGATGTGGCCAATGCCCGCCCGCAGGTCGATGTGCGCCAGGCCGAGCCGACGGTCACCGTGACGCAAGCCGCTCCGATGGTCGCACTTGAACTGGAACGGGTGGCCGAAGGCGAAGAAGCCGCGAATGTCGTGACGGACCGCGCCAGCGGCAACACCTACGCTGTCGGTGAAACCGCCGAGGCGACGACACTCGAAGACGCGACCGTGAACATGGTGCAGAACGAGCCAACCGTGATCTATGAAGACGGTGAAGCCCGGGAGCCGACAATCAATCGCGCTGAGCCGAACGTGACCTTCGAGTCCGCCGAACCGCAGGTCGAGGTCGCAACCATGGGTGAGCCGCAGATCGAGATGATTCAGACCGGTGAGCCACAGATCACCTTCCAGCAGGCCGCAGATGCAGCCGACACAGAGGCATCCGCTGCGATGGCGCAGGACGGCGTGACGGAGGATGATGCGGCGGCAGCAACCGAAGCTGACGCGTTGCCCGAAGACATCGCGCCAATCTCCGAGCAGGGTGCGGATGCAATTGATGCCGAACCGATCGGTGACGAAGCTGCCATCGATTCGGAGGCTGCTGAAACTGATGGCGCTGCAGTCGATCCGGCCATGACGGATCAGGCGGCAGCGACCGCTCCGGTCATGACACGCGAAGGATATACGCCCATCGCAATTGCGGATCTGCTGCCAGAAACGGTGCAGGGCATGAACGTCTACAGCACCAACGATGAAGACGTTGGCGAAGTCCGCACCGTCGTCGTCACGCCCGAGGGCGCGGTTCAGGGGCTCGTCGTGAATGTCGGCGGGTTCCTCGGTCTGGGTGAACGCCAGGTGGAGGTGCCGGTCGAGATGGCGACGGTTCTGACCAATGATAGCGGCGATATCCGCATCTACGTCGATGCAACGGAAAACCGTCTGGAAGACATGCCCGAATACGACGGCTAAACACAGTCTAATGGCAGATGATGGCCGCCCCTGAAACGGGCGGCCACTTTCATGTCCGGTCATGCATCCTGTGTCGAAGGGCCGAAGCGTTCCCTCAGGCGTTGGACGATCTGGTCGCGCGTCTGTCGGTACAGCGCCAGTCGGCCTTCGCGGTCGTCAACCATGCCTGTCGGATCGAGGACCGGCCAATATTCGACGTCGAGGTGATAGAACTGCGTCAGGTCCAGCGCGCGCCGCTGGCTGGCAGGCGACAATGCCAGCACGAGGTCGAAGGACGACAGGTCGTCGCCCCACTGCTCCATCTCGTCAAAGCTGCGGGACCGGTGGCGGTGAAGTTCAACGCCGATCTCCTCGCAGACCGCGATGGCAAAGCCGTCGATCTCCATGTCGTTGTTCACGCCGACCGACTGGATGTAGGCCTGCGTGCCGTAAAGCTTCTTCATGATGCCTTCGGCCATCGGCGACCGCACGGCGTTATGGTCGCAGCAGAACAGGACGGACTGCGGCAGTGACTCTGCCCGTTTGCCGCCGTCATCCGCCAAAATGCAGCACGCAAATCAGGGTGAACAGGCGGCGGGCGGTGTCGATATCGACGTCGGCCTTGCCGTCAAGCCGTTCCTGCAGGACCCGCGCCCCTTCGTTGTGGATGCCGCGCCGGGCCATGTCGATCGTCTCGATCTGGCTGGGCGGCATGGTCTTGACGGCGTCGAAATAGCTTTCGCAGATCTGGAAGTAATCCTTCACCACCTGCCGGAACGGGCCCAACGACAGATGGAATGCCCCCGCCGCCCCCAGTTCGGCATCGGTGATGTCGAAGACCAGCCGCCGTTCGCGGATCGACAGTTCCAGCCGATACGGACCCGGCGGAACGTCGCGGTCGTCGCGGGGCGGCAGGGCAAAGGTATTCGCCTCCAGCAGATCGAAGATCGCGACGCGACGCTCCTGCTCGATCTCCGGGGACGGGGTCGGCAGGCCGGTGTCGTCCAGCGCGATGTCGACGATGCGGCTCATGGCCGGTTCAGCCGGTCAAGCCGCGCCTGCACGGACAGACCGTGCGCCTGAAGGCTCTCCGACCGGGCCAGTCGCGCGGCGGCCGGGCCGATGGCGGCCAGTGCTGCGGGTGTCATCCGGGCCAGTGTGGTACGCTTGATGAAATCCATGACGGACAATCCGCTTGAGAACCGGGCCGACCGGGCCGTTGGCAAGACGTGGTTCGGCCCCCCAATGTAGTCACCGATCGCCTCTGGCGTCCAGCCGCCGATGAAGATCGCCCCTGCATGGGCAATCCGCGTGCTGAGCGCCTCGGCCTCGGCGACGCAAAGCTCCAGATGTTCGGGCGCGATCCGGTCCGACAGGGCGACCGCCGTGTCAAGGTCCGGCACGGTGATGACGGCACCGAAGTCGCGCCAGCTTGCGCCCGCAATCGCGCGGCGTTCCAGCGTCTGCAACCGCGAGTCGACCGCATCCGCCACGGCACGGCCGAATGCGGCATCGGTGGTGATCAGGATCGACTGCGCGCTTGCGTCGTGTTCCGCTTGTGACAAAAGGTCGAGCGCGATCCAGTCAGGGTCGTTGTCGCCGTCCGCAATCACCAGGATTTCCGACGGGCCGGCGATCATGTCGATCCCGACCTTGCCGAAGACCCGCCGTTTCGCCGCCGCGACATAGGCGTTGCCCGGCCCTGTGATCTTGTCCACCGGCGCGATCGTTGCCGTGCCGTAGGCAAGCGCCGCAATCGCCTGCGCGCCGCCGATGCGATATATCTCGTCCACACCGGCGATCCGCGCTGCCAGCAGCACGAGCGGGTTCAGGACACCGTCTGGCGTCGGCACGACCATCGCCAAGCGCGCGACCCCCGCGACCTTGGCCGGAATGGCGTTCATCAGCACCGACGACGGATAGCTTGCCAGCCCGCCCGGCACGTAAAGGCCCGCCGCAGACACCGGCGTCCAGCGCCAGCCCAGGCTGGCCCCGGCGTCGTCGGTCCAGTGCTGGTCCTCGGGCATCTGGCGCGCGTGATAGGCGCGGATGCGGGCAGCGGCCAGTTCCAGCGCCGCGCGGTCTGCGGCATCGACCGCAGCGCAGGCCGCATCGACCTCCTCCGCCGATATCCGCAACCGATCCGCCGTCAGCGTCAGCCGGTCATACCTGGCGGTCAGGTCGATCAGCGCCTGATCGCCCCGCGCCCGTACGTCGGCGATGATCGCGGCAACGGCGTCATCCACATCGGGGCTGTCCTCGCGCTTGGCCCCCAGCAAGGCCTGAAACCGCGCCTCGAAATCCGCGTCCTTCGCATCCAGAAACTGTGGCATGTCATGTCCTTCGGGCGGCGGCGGTCTTTCATCTGGCCAGATAAACTCCCGCCTCGGTGATTTGGCTAAGCCAAATTCACCTGAGAGGCATACAATCTTTTCGCGTGACGACAATCAGTCGGGATGTCGCGGGGCCTTGCGCGAGGGCGCCACATAGGGCCGGGTCACGTCGCGCAGAACGACCTCCAGCGCCTCGACACTGCACGAGATCACGCCGTCGCCCGCCAGTGTCATGACGAGCTCGCCCGTGCCGTCCTCGCCCGGGCGGAATTCCAGCGCCAGAAGCGACAGGATCGTGTCGGCATCACCCTTCGGCACACCTTGCGACCGCACGCCCATCACGTCCTCGATCAGCAGAACCGCCTGCACCCGCTCGAAATCACGCCGGCCGTGGGCCTGTGGGGCGTCCTCCCAGCGAAAGCGGTTCAACAGAATTGCGAACCGCCGATCCGCCGGCGTCCAGCGCATTTCGGACGCGGGAAACACCGCATCCTGCGCCAATGCCGAGATCACCTGCAGATCCTCGGCGTCCCGCGCCATCAGTGCGAGAGGGCGGTCGTCACCGTCCTCGAAACGTGCGTCCTCGGTCATGTGCCACTCACCCGTTCGATCCGGGCACCGACGCCGCCCAACTTTTCCTCGACATGCTCATACCCGCGATCCAGATGATAGACCCGGTTCACGATGGTCTCGCCTTCCGCCGCAAGTCCCGCGAGGATCAGCGACACGCTGGCCCGCAGGTCCGTCGCCATGACGGGCGCGCCCTTCAGCTTTTCAACGCCCTGAACCGTCGCATGTCCGCCCTGCACCTCGATCCGCGCGCCCATGCGCACCAGTTCGGGTGCGTGCATGAAGCGGTTCTCGAAGATCTTTTCCTCCAGCACCGACGTGCCATCGGCCAGGCACAGCATCGCCATCATCTGGGCCTGCAGATCGGTCGGAAAGCCGGGAAAGGGTTCGGTGACGACATCGACCGCACGCGGCCGGTCGCCCCGCAGCCTGACTTTCAGGCCCTTGTCCGTCTCGCTCACATCGACGCCAGCGACATCCAGCTTCTCGGCGAAGGCCGCCACAAGGTCCATCCGTCCGCCCAGACATTCCACCTCACCACCGCAAAACACCGGGGCCAGCATGTAGGTGCCAAGCTCGATCCGGTCGGTGACGACGGGATGCGTCGCGGCCCCCAGCCGGTCGACGCCCTGCACCGTGATGGTCGGGGTCCCCTCGCCTTCGATCTGCGCGCCCATCCGGCGCAGGCAGTGGGCCAGATCGACGATCTCGGGCTCGCGCGCCGCATTCTCGATGACGGTGGTTCCCTTGGCCAGAGTCGCCGCCATCAGCACGTTTTCGGTCGCGCCGACGCTGGCGAAACGCAGCGGCACGCGCGCACCCTTCAGCCCGCCCGGTGCCTTGGCGTGCAGATAGCCGTCGCGCAGATCGATCTGCGCGCCCATCGCCTCGAGTGCCGTGACATGAATGTCCATCGGCCGCGCGCCGATGGCGCAGCCGCCGGGCAGCGACACGATGGCCTGATGATGCCGGGCCAGCAGCGGGCCCAGCACCAGATTGGACGCCCGCATCTTGCGCACGATCTCATAATCGGCAGTGGTCGAGGTCATTGCATGGCTCGATAAAACCTGCACCTTGCCGTCCTGCATCGACGTGACCTCGACCCCCAGCGACTGCAACAGGGCGGTCATGGTCTTGATGTCCGACAGGCGCGGCGCGTTGGTCAGGGTCAGCGGTTCCTCGGACAGCAGGGTCGCGGGCATCAGGGCCAGCGCGGCATTCTTCGCCCCGGCAATCGCGATCTGCCCTTGCAGCGGATTGCCGCCCTTGACGATGATGGAATCCATGAGGCCGATCTTTCCTGCTGCGCGTCTTGGGAGGTGTGTTAACCCGGCCACCCGCCAAGGTCCAGCAGTCCGCCGCCCCGCCCCGTCACGCTTTCGGGCCATTGTCCGCGTCAGCTGCCCTCGCCTGCGCCTGAGCCTTTCGCTTGGCCATGTTCGCCTTCAGCGCCGCCTTCAGACGGTCCTCTCGCGTGGCCGGCTTCTGCATGGGCCTTCTGGCACCTGATGTTGCTTTCTCGGTCATGGAACCGTTCTAGCGCGGCCACGTTTTTTGGTCTAGAGAGGGCTTGCACCCTGATGCGAGGTCCGCTAATTCCCCGCCACGGATGCTGTGGTAGCTCAGTGGCAGAGCACACCCTTGGTAAGGGTGAGGTCGAGAGTTCAATCCTCTCTCACAGCACCATCTGAACCCATTGATAACAAACAATACCCTTGCGCTACAGGCGCTTTGTCCGTTTTGATGTTACAAAACGTGTTACAAAATGGTGCATGATGGCGGGCAGACTTCGACACTTTATGGAACGCGACGGGCGCTTCTTTGCGCGACTCGTCATCTCCTAAAATCTAAAGCCATTCCTGGACCACAAAACCGAACTCCGCACACCATTGGGCGGCGACCGCCGCGCTGCAATGCGTCTGCACCCCGCTGCGGTTGCGGTTTTGATGGAACAGATAGCAGTCGCCGAGCGGCAACTTGCAGCGGCCAATGGAGTGGCCGCTCGTCCCGGCCGGTATCCAATGACCGTTCAGCAGATCGCATTGCGTAGCTATGAGGATCGTCTGGCGCAGGACAATCACGCCCGCAATACTTTGCCGAGCTATGGCATGTTCGAGGTCGATAGCGGCTACGCTGAAATGCTTCGCCGTGGCATCGCAGGGACCGCCAGTAACGCTGACCTGCACGAACTTGTTGGACATCGGATCGAATACTTCCGGCACCTGGGCAACACAACCGCGCAGCAAGGGACTCCAGAATGGCGGGATCTGGCCCGTGCGCTTTGCAAGTCAGAGCTAGAAGCGCTGGCCCGCTCAACCGAACGTGACGAGGCAGATTTTTCGGGCACGCCGACGGATCCTTTGCTTCTAACCGCAAAAATTCATGACCGCCCTGTTTTGGCGGTTGCCGGGTTGTTGGCAGCCTTCCGCATTTCGGTAGTGCACGGCTGATCGTCGCCCTGATTTTACA
>NZ_JBMERN010000103.1:0-13078 GCF_049310965.1 Loktanella sp. DJP18
TTATCGTCCGCATCAAGATCACCAGGACCCATCCGCGTCACCAACACACACATCGCTGCGCCGCCGGTGAGGGGCTACTTACGAGCAGTGAACGCAACGCGCAAGAGGAAAATTCGAGAAAATCGCTCCGTTGCCGACCTTTTTTCAAACCGCCCATGAAACAGGCATGCGCCCGTTCTCTGCCCGTCACTGACCACGGCTACCTGCGCCCCTTCAACGCGGCAGCCAGTGCCTGTGCCAGGGCACCGTCAGCCTGCGCTGGAACTGCCGCTTTCGGCACCGGCGTCGGGACCCGCGTGGCGGGCCTGTCCTGTGCCCTTGTCGCGGGCTGTCCCGCTGTGTCCTTGCGCATCGTCAGACTGATCCGCTTGCGGGGCACGTCCACCTCGGTCACGCGCACACGGACGACGTCGCCGGCCTTCACCACCGCGTGCGGGTCCTTGACGAACTTGTCCGCAAGCTGGCTGACGTGGACGAGGCCGTCCTGATGCACACCGATGTCCACGAAGGCTCCGAAGGCCGCGACATTCGTGACGGTGCCTTCCAGCGACATGCCCGGCTTCAGGTCGCCGATGCTGTCGATCCCGTCGGCAAAGGTCGCGGTCCTGAAATCCGGGCGCGGGTCTCGGCCCGGCTTTTCGAGCTCTGCCAGAATATCGCGCACCGTCGGCAGGCCAAAACTCTCGTCCACGAACTGCTCTGCGCGCAGACCGGACAGGACCGCACCGTCGCCCATGATGGCGCGCAAGTCACGGCCGCAGGCCTGCACGATGCGTCGCGCAACGCCGTAGGCCTCCGGGTGGACGGCAGAGGCGTCGAGCGGCTCTGTCCCGTCACGCACGCGCAGGAAGCCTGCGCATTGTTCGAACGCCTTCGGCCCAAGGCCCGCAACCTTGAGAAGCGCCTTGCGTGACGCAAATGCGCCGTGGCTGTCGCGGTGGGCCACGATGGCCTGCGCGAGTGTCGGACCGACGCCGGCGACTCGGGCCAGCAGCGGGGCAGAGGCCATGTTCAGGTCCACGCCGACCGCGTTCACCGCATCCTCGACCACCGCGTCCAGCGACTGCGCCAGACGGCGCTGGTCGACGTCGTGCTGATACTGGCCGACACCGATCGCCTCGGGCGAAATCTTGACCAGTTCGGCCAGCGGGTCCTGCAGGCGGCGCGCGATCGAGACTGCACCCCGGATCGACACGTCGAGGTCGGGGAATTCGCGCGCTGCCAGTTCGGACGCGGAATAGACCGAGGCCCCTGCTTCGGACACGATGGCCTTGGCGGGGCGCGGACCCGCTGGAAGCGCCTTGATGACGTCGTCGACCAGCCGTTCGGATTCGCGGCTAGCGGTGCCATTGCCGATGGCGACCAGCCCGACGCCGTGACGCTGGATCAGATCGGTCAGCGTGGCCGACGCTCCGCGCAGATCGTTGCGCGGCTGAAACGGATAGACCGTCGCGGTGTCCAGCACCTTGCCGGTTTTGTCCACCACGGCCACCTTACACCCGGTCCGGATCCCGGGATCGAGGCCGAGCGTCGCCTTCCCCCCGGCAGGGGCAGCCAGCAGCAGATCGCGCAGGTTGCGGGCAAAGACGTCGATGGCGGCATCGTGCGCGCGTCTGCGCAGATCGCCCATCAGGTCCATGAACATCGCGAGGCTCAGCTTGACCTTCCAGGCCCAGGCCACCACATCGCGCAACCAGACATCGCCCGGCGCCTGCCCCCGAATGCCGATCCGGCCCGCGATTATGTCCAGGATGCGCGGCAACGTCACGTCCGGGTCAGGTGCGATATCGACGCTCACGATCTCTTCCTTCGAGGCGCGCAGGATGGCCAGGGCGCGGTGTGCCGGAATTTTCGCCCACTTCTCGCGGTGGTCGAAATAGTCCGAGAACTTGGCCCCCACCTCCTCCTTGCCCTTGATGATCTTCGCCGTGATGTCAGCTTCGTCCTGCATGATCTGGCGCAGGCGACCCAGCAGGCCGGCGTCTTCGGACAGTTCCTCGACCAGGATGTCGCGGGCCCCGGCCAGGGCCTCTTTCGGCGTCGGGACTGCTTCTGATAAATAAGCGCCAGCCAGCGTGTCGGGCATGGCCGAACGGTCGGCGAGGACCGCGCGCAGCAAGGGATCGAGGCCATTTTCCCTTGCGATCATGGCTTTCGTGCGCCGCTTGGGCTTGAAGGGCAGATACAGGTCTTCCAGCGTGGCCTTGGTATCGGCGGCGTGGATCATGCGGGCAAGCGCATCGGTCAGCTTTCCCTGCTCCTTGACCGACGAGAGGATCGCGGCCCGCCGCTTTTCAAGCTCGCGCAGATATCCCAGACGCTCGTTCAGGTCGCGCAGTTGCGTATCGTCAAGGCCGCCCGTGGCTTCCTTGCGGTAGCGGGCGACAAAGGGAACCGTGGCTCCACCGTCCAGCAGATCCACGGCGGCACTGACCTGATCGGCGCGCGCCCCGATTTCCGTGGCGATGATGCGGGTGATGCGTTGGGCGACGGGATCCACGGGAAATTCTCCTGCTGAAGTGACCCCGTCTGATACCCTTTGGCCTGCCAACAGCCAAGGGCAGCTGTGCCTGCGGCCGCGCCGGCCTAGGTGCAGATCAAGGAATTCGGAAAGGACATGCCGTCATGAACCTGAAGTGGGACTACGTTGCCGATACCGTCATGGGCGGGGTGTCTCGGGGGCATGTCGAAGAGGTGGTGATCGCGGGCCGCACCGCCATGCGTCTGACGGGTGACGTCTCGCTCGACAATGACGGCGGGTTCATCCAGATGGCGGCCGATCTGCCGCCCGACCACGGTGCCGCGGACTTCTCGGGGATCGAGATCGACCTTTTCGGCAACGATGAGGTCTACGATCTGCGGCTGCGCACAACGGACCTGACGCGCCCCTGGCAATCCTTCCGCACCGAACGTCTTGTCTCGCCGGGCTGGTCGACCTACCGCGTTTCTTTTGCGGACCTGACACCGCATCGCACACAAGAGACCTTTCACCGCCTGCACCTGCGCCGGATCGGGGTCGTGGCGATCGGGCGCAGGTTTCACGCGGATGTCGCCGTGGCTGGCGTCAGGCTTTATCGCGGCGATGAAACCTGCGCGATCGCGGCGGGCAGCTCGCGCCTGCCGTAGGGCTTCTGCACGATCGGGCAGGCCGGATAGGTCGCCGCAATGTCGGCAGACCCGCCATAGCCGGTAGCCAGAACGAAGGGGATGCCAAGAGCGTGCAACGCCTCGGCCACGGGCAGCGATTGTTCGTTGCCAAGGTTGACGTCGAGCAACGCAAAGGCGAAATCATGCGTCTTGATCTGTGCGAGGGCCGTGGTCACGTTCGCGGCGATGACGACATCGGATGCACCCATGTCCTGCAGATGCGCCTCTGCATCCATAGCGATGATCAGCGAATCCTCGACGACAAGAACGGTCGCGCCCGCCAACAGGACACCTTCTGGCACCGGCGGTGCCACGGGGACCGGCGGGCTTGCCGTACCTGCGGACGCGTCGAACTTGATGAAGCGGGGGGGCACCCGAAACTGCGCGACAACGCCGGTCGTCCCGTAGCTGATGGTCGCCTCACCCTGCAATTCATGCGGCAGCGACTTCGTGATGATCGTCGTGCCAAAGCCTCGGCGTGTGGGCGCCATGACCGGTGGACCGGCCCGTTCCGCCCAGCGCAGGATCAGTCCGCCCGCGGGATCGAGCGACAGGGTCAGGTCGATCCGCCCGACCGCGTTGCTGAGTGCGCCGTATTTCACCGCGTTGGTGGCCATTTCATGCAGCACCAGCGCCAGTACCGTATGCGCCGTTGGCGAGATCATGACATCCGGCCCGCTGACCTGCACCCGGTCTTGGCGGTCGCCGGCGTAGGCGTCCAGTTCCAGTCGGATCAGTTCCTTGATCGGTGACGGTGCCCATTGATCCTTTGTCAGCAGGTCGTGCGCCCGGGCCAGCGACTGAATCCGGCCTTCGAGGCGCTGCCCGAAGTCGAGGACCGACTCCGCCGACCCCTGCGTCTGTCCGATCAGACCGCGCATCAGGTTCAGGATATTGCGGACACGGTGGTTCAGTTCCGCAATCAGCAATTCCTGCTGCTCTTGCCCCCGCCGGCGCTGTTCGCTGATCGCGTCCGTGATCTTGAGGAAGATTTCCAGCATGATCGTGCGCAGCATCGTTGCGGCCAGAATGTCCTGATCCGACCAGGGCGCGCTGCGACCGGCCACCGTGACCGACCAGGCGGCAAAGCTCTCGCGCGGCGTCAGACGCGTGCCGTTCGGGCCCACCGTCACCGGTTTATCGGGATTCCCCGCCCACTTCTGCTCTGACAGGACCGGCTTGCGGAACAGCACGACGTAATCCTTGGGCTGGCGGGAAATCGGGATCGCGATCAGGCCCGCGCAGACACGGGCCATGTCCTGCGATGCCGTGAACGTCTCGGGCATGTTCGACGTTGCGATCACGCTTGTCGCATCACCAGCATCCATCGCGTCGACCAGCGCCATGAAGTCGGATTCCGACGGCACGTCGCCCGTCAGGTGCAGGCGCTGTTCGTGGTAGATTGCAAGCCCGTCATGGGCGATGACCTTGGCAAGATCGTGCGAAATCGCGATCAGACTGTCGGTCAGCGATGTGTCGTTGGCCAGATGCGCCATCATCTGCGCCTGGACGCGCTGCATGTGATCCTTCGTCTGCGTGCGCGCTGCGTCTTCCAGCCGAGACAGTTCGTAGGAAAACAGGTGCGCGAACATCTCGATCGCCGTGCGGGTCTGATAATCGACATAGTGCGGGCCGTCGCTGTGACAGGCAAACAGGCCCCAAAGCTTGCCAAATCGCATGATCGACACGGACATGGACGCCTGCACGCCCATGTTGCGCAGATACTCGATGTGGATCGGCGACACGGCCCGCGTGACCGACAGGGACAAGTCCAGCGGTGCCCCGCCCTCGGTCCGGTCGGGCAGGATCGACGCGCCCGCGTCGTTGACGTCGGCAATCATCCGCAGCAGCGACCGCGCATAAAGCGCCCGCGCCTGCACCGGAATGTCCGACGCCGGAAAGTTCAGTCCAAGGTACCGGTGCTGCCCGTCCTCGCGATCCTCGGCCACGACACGGCCCGACTGGTCCGGTTGAAACTGATAGACCATGACGCTGTCAAAGCCCGAGATCGCGCGCAGGCCCGCGGCCGCATCCCGCGCGAGGTCGGCCAGATCGGTATGGTCTTCGATCCGGGCGATATGCGGAAACACCTCTGACATGACGTCGGTGTGGCGTGCTGCGTTGACGGGTTCGCACTCGATCACAAACAGATCGCCGCTTTGGTGAACCGACACATCCATGCGCGACCGCCCCGCGATCAAGCCGATATCGAACAGCCGCACTGTCGCGTCCGGCGGGCCAAGTCGCGCGATGGCGGTACCAAGTTGATTGAAGGCGTCGGTGGTGATCACCGTGTCGATCCGCTGCCCGATCACATCGGCGACGTCCAACCCGACAATCGCCGGCAGGCTGGCAGAGGCGTGGCGGCAGACCATGTCGCGGGACAGCGCCAGCAGGGCACCGTAGGACTGGACGCGGCCCAGTTGGTGGATCGGTTCCCGATCGCAGTTCGTGAGGTCGACCGTTTGCGGCGTAACGGGAATGGCGGTGGTCAAAGTCTTGTCCTTGCGCTGATCAGGTCCGCACTGGCCGCAATGGCAAGATCGAACAGATGAAACCCGGCGTCGACATCCGCAATCAGCCTGCGCGCCAGCGCGGTATCCTGCGGTATGGCATTCAGATCGGCAATGACACGGGCCCAGACCGCGTCATATGCGGCATTCTCTGCGAAATGCAGGGGGATCGCCGCATCAGGGGTGCGTTCCAGCAGGCGGCGCACGACGGCGTTGCCCCGGCGCCCACCGAAGATCAGATAGTCGACGGCCAGCGGATGAAGGGTACGGGCGGCTTGGCCACCCAATGGCGGCACATGAATCCGCGCGATGCAGCAATCGACTCGCAACGTAGCGACAAGACGGTGCGCCGCCGGATGCGCATCGGGAGAGGCAGCCAGCAAGGCCTCGTGCGCGCAAAGCTGTGCACCGAGAAAGAACGGGAGTTCACCAGACGGATCATGCAGGAACGGCTGAAACCCCCGCTCTGCCCGCAAGTGCGCCCGTTGGCTCGCTGCTTTCAGAATGGCGGCGAACGGCTTGCTTGTGTCCTGCCGATCTTCGCAAGTCACGGCATTGCGGCTGTGAGGCGCGCGCGCGTCAGCCGTCACGGGCCAGTCTCCGTCAATCTCATGTCATCGGCCCAATCCGCTGTCCTTCACCACCGCAGATACTGCGGGAACGCGCAAGGTCCAACGCCGATCTGACGGCCTTCGTCATCGACCCAACGCCAAGACAAGGCTGGCATCCGGAAAGCATGTCGGCGGCTGACCCGCGGAGGCCTGCCAAAGCCCGATCGACCGCCGCGTCCGGAACCCCGCAAGGCCGTCCGCACCACCCGTATCGAACCCCTGTGCCATCAGCCCGCGCTGGATCGCGGCCACATCCGATCGCAGCAAGCCGCCCACATCGCCCCAGCGACCCGCGAAATCGCCGACGCCGTAGGCGATGCGGTCGCCGACATGGCCCACGAACAGTGCGTAGAGGTCACTCGTGTTGTAATCCTTCAGGACGTAGAAATTCGGCGTCACGATGAACGCCGGTCCGTTGCGCCCCGCCGGCATCATCAGGAAACCCGCGCCGGTCAATTCGGTCGCCGGGAACGGCTTGCCACCGACCCGTGTGACCCCCATCGCGGCCCAATCGGCAATGGCGCGGCCCTGATCCGGTCCTTCAAGGGCGCATGATACCTGCGTCGGGACGGTCACCTCGAACCCCCAATCCCGCCCACCTTGCCAGCCATGACGCGCCAGATAGGTGCCGATGGAAGCGATGGTATCCGCCTCCGACCCCCAGATATCGGCGCGGCCATCGCCGTCACCGTCGGTTGCATGGGTCAGGTAGTTCGTCGGCATGAATTGCGGCTGCCCCAGCGCCCCCGCCCAGGAACTTCGCATCGCGCGGGGTGCCATGCCGGTCTGGGCGATGCGCAGGGCCGCCACCAATTCTTCGGTGAAATAAGGCGCGCGGGTGGACATGAAGCCCTTGGTTCCCAACACCTCGAACACGTTGTGCGGGATGTCGGCGCGGCCATAACCGCTTTCCCGACCCCAGATCGCGAGGATGATGTGCCCCGGCACCCCCGTCGCCCGTTCCACTGTCGCCAGTGTCGTCGCATGACGCTGCGCCATCTGGCGGCCCGTGCTGGTGGCACCGGTCATGCTCCCCTGATTGAAATACTTGGCCGGCGCGCCGAATTCGCTTTGCCGCTGATCCTGCGCAGTAGGCGGTGGCATAACCGGCGGCACGAGATCGGGCAGGTCCCAGTTCAGCGAAACACCGGCGAAGGCCGCGTCGAACGTGCTGCGGTCAACGCCCTGCCGGGTGGCCTGCGGCCAGACGACCTGCTCCAGCCAGCCGCGAAACTGCGCCTCGACCGTGGCACGGGTCTGGGCCACGACCAGCGAGGGGAACAGCAGAACGGCAAGAAGCAGGGCGATGCGCATGGGCCATGCTGACCACGGCCCCGCGCGCTTGTCAAAGCGGTCAGGCGACCTCTGGCGCTGGTTTGCGCAGCCGCTCGATTGCCTCATACTGCGAAAGGTAAATCTGACCGGTCATGTGGGACAGGAAAGTGCTGCGCTTCAGCTTGTCCATCACCGGCCCCTTTACCTCGGATAGGTGCAGGCGGATGTCCATGTCGGACAACCGGGCCGTCAGCGCCTCCAGGCTTTCGAGCGCACTGAAATCGACGTCGTTCACGGCGGAACACATCAGCACGACTTCCCTGATCGCGCTGTCGCGGGTCACACGGTCCAGCACATAGTTTTCAAGGAAACGCGCATTGGCGAAATACAGGCTTTCGTCGATCCGCAGGGTCAGGATCGTCGGATCGGTCAGCACGGCATGGCGGTTGATGTTGCGGAAATGCTGGGTGCCGGGGATGCAGCCGACCTCAGCCACATGCGGCTTCGACGTCTTGTAAAGGTGCAGCAGGATCGACAGGATCACGCCCGCCGACACGCCGGCTTCCACCCCGAACCACAGGGTCGCAAGGATCGTGACCAGCACAGCGGCGAAATCGGCACGGGAATAGGTCCAGCTTGTCTTCAGGATCGTGAAGTCCACGAGGCTCAGCACCGCCACGATAATGGTCGCCGCCAACGTCGCGTTGGGCAGGAAATAGATCAGCGGCGTCAGCGCAAAGGCCGCAATGGCAAGACCTGCGGCCGTATAGGCACCGGCAGCGGGCGTCTCGGCTCCGGCATCGTAGTTCACGACCGAGCGCTAGAACCCGCCCGTCACCGGAAAGCCGCCCGTCAGCGCCGCGGCGACGTTTGCCGCCCCCAGCCCTATCAGCTCCTGATCCGGGTCGATGCGCTGCCGCTTCTTCGCCGCCAGCGTCTGCGCCACGGAAATCGATTCCACGAACCCGATGACCGAGATCAGCAGCGCGGGCAGCAGCAATTGCCCGATCAGCGTGGGCGAGAACGATGGCAGTGTCAGTGGCGGCAGGCTTTGCGGCACACTGCCCACGATCTTGACGCCCTGCCCGGTCAGATCGAATCCCCAGACCGCGAGGGTCGTCACAACCACGGCCAGCACCGGCCCGGCCTTGGTCAACGCCCCCGCCAGCCCCTGTGACACACCCCACCGGCGCAGAAGCAGGTTCAGTCCGCGGCGCACCCAGAACAGGAAGGCCGTCGCACCGCCACCGATGATCAGCGTGATCGGGTTCGCATCACCCAGATTCTCGCCCAGCGTCGTCAGCAATTCCGGCAGCGTGTCCCCTGACGCACTGATGCCAAGGATATGCTTCAACTGGCTCAATGCGATCAGGATGCCCGACGCGGTGATGAAGCCTGCGACCACCGGGTGCGACAGGAAGTTCGCAAGGAAGCCTAGGCGGAACACGCCCATCAAGATCATCATGCCGCCCGACAGCGCCGCCAGCGTCAAGGCCGCGACTGCATATCCCATCGTGCCCTGGTCCGCGACATTGCCGATCGCCGCCGCGGTCATCAGCGACACCACCGCCACCGGCCCCACCGCCAACGCCCGGCTGGTTCCGAAGATCGCGTAAAGGATGATCGGCGCGATGGAGGCGTAAAGCCCTGCCTCGGGCGGCAGCCCGGCCAGCATGGCATAGGCCAGCGACTGCGGGATCAACATGATCGTCACGATCACTGCGGCGACAAGATCGTTGGACAGATTGGCACGGGTGTAGGTCCGGCCCCAGGTCAGGATCGGCAGATAGCGTGCAAGCGAGGCGGTCGTCATGACAGGGGGCTTTCAAGGCAGGGACGCGCCGGGGATCGCCCCCGGTGCGTTGGATCTCAGGCTGGCGTCTTTTCCGGTTCGGCCATCCATTCGCGCCCTTTCAGCATGGCGTGCCAGTAGACCTGCGGCAGCCCCTGCGCCTTCAACGTCCAGGCCAGGCGACTGGGCTTCGTGCCGTCGATCAGCCAGGTCGGAAAGCTTGGCAGCAGCTTGCCGCCATAGCCGAATTCGGCCAGCACGATCTTGCCACGCTCTACCGTCAGCGGGCAGGACCCGTAGCCGTCATAGATCGCGGCCGCGGATTTGCCGGCGATGTCCGCGATCACGTTGGCGGCCACGACCGGGGCCTGCTTGCGGGCGGCGGCCATCGTCTTGGCATTCGGCGCGTTCATCACGTCGCCAAGGCTCCAGATATTCTCGTAGGTCTTGTGCCGCAGGGTGGCCTGATCCACGTCGATCCAGCCCGCTGCATCCGCCAAGGACGAATTGCGGATGAAGGCAGGGGCCCGCTGCGGCGGGCAGACATGGATCATGTCGAAATCGACAGTGACCTCGGTCGGGTCGGTGTCGGGTTTCGTCACCTTGAAGGTCGCGGTCCTTGCATCGCCGTCCACCGCCGTCAGCGTATGAAAGAAGTTCAAGGTCGCATCGTATTTTGCGATGTAGTCCATCAGCGCCGGCACATATTCCTTGACGCCGAACAGCACGCCGCCGGCATTCATGAACTGGATGTCGATGTCCTTCAGAACGCCACGCCGAAACCATGCGTCGCCGGACAGATACATCGCCTTCTGCGGCGCACCGGCGCATTTGATCGGCATGGGAGGCTGGGTAAAGATCGCGCGGCCCGCCTTCATCCCCTGCACCAGTTTCCAGGTATAGGGGGCCAGATCATAGCGATAGTTCGAGGTGACGCCGTTGCGGCCCAGCGTCTCGCTTAACCCTGCGATGCCGTCCCAGTTCAGTTCCAGCCCCGGACAGACGATCAGGCGGGCATAGCCGACGACGCGCCCGTCGCCCAGAATGACCGCGTCGGCGTCGGGCGTGAACGCGGCCACCGCCGCCTTGATCCATGTGACGCCAGCCGGAATCAGCGTGTCGGTCTGCCGCTTCGTGTCCTTCGCGTCGAACACGCCGGCGCCCACCATCGTCCAGCCGGGCTGATAGTAATGCACCGTCGAAGGATCAATGATCGTGATCTCCAGCCTCTTCTTGCGCGACAGCAGGCTGGCGGCGACCGCGATTCCGGCAGAACCGGCGCCGACGATGACGATGTCGGCGCGGACATCGGGGGCCGCTATCTTCTTGTCCGTGACAGCAGCGATCTGCGCCACGATCGAAGCCATGTCGTAACCGGCGGCTTGCGTCCGGGCCAGCAGGTCAGCGGCGGGACGCTTTTCCGCCTCTGCCCGCGTCCACAGGGTGGCAGAACGCGTGCCGGACTTGCAGAATGCCAGCACCGGACCCGGCAAATCGGCAAGCGCCTTGGCAAAGGCTGCAACGTCCGCTTCGGTGATCTGCCCCGACACGACGGGGATATGTGCGACCCTCAAGCCCGCGGCCTCTGCCGCCCCCTTGATCTCGGCGATTGATGGCTGGTCGGCGCTTTCGCCGTCGGGGCGGTTGCTGATGACGCTGGCAAAGCCCGCCGCCTTGATTGCGGCCAGATCGTCGACCGCGATCTGCGGTGCGACAGACACGTCCTTCGTGATTTCTCGGATGTCCATTGCAATGACCCTTTCCGGGGACGTCTTACAAACCGTTGACCGGCACCTTCAGCATGACGTTGCCGTCCTTGTCGCGCGGCAATTCACCCGCGCGCATGTTCACCTGAAGCGACGGGATGATCAGCTTTGGCACCGCAAGCGTGGCATCGCGTTCTGTGCGGAACTTGACGAAATCCGCCTTCGACGCACCGTTGCCGACGTGGATGTTGTGGGCCTTCTCCTCGCCCACGGTGGTTTCCCACTGGATGTCGCGGCCGTTCGGGCCGTAGTCGTGGCACATGAACAGGCGCATGTCGTCCGGCAGTGCCAGCACCCGCTGGATGCTGTCGTAAAGCGTCGCCGCGTCGCCGCCGGGAAAGTCGGCACGGGCCGATCCGCCGTCGGGCATGAACAGCGTGTCGCCGACGAAGGCGGCGTTGCCGATTACATGCACCATGCAGGCGGGCGTGTGGCCCGGCGTGTAGATCGCAAAGGCCTGCATCGTGCCGATGGTGTAGGTGTCGCCATCCTTGAACAACGCGTCGAACTGCGACCCGTCACGCTGGAATTCGGTGCCTTCGTTGAAGATCTTGCCGAAGGTCTCTTGCACGACCATGATCTTGTCGCCGATGCCGATCTTGCCGCCCAGTGCATCCTGGATGTAGGGCGCGGCGGACAGGTGGTCGGCGTGGACGTGCGTCTCGATCTGCCATTCCAGCGTCAGGCCGTTGTCGCGCACGAAGGCGATCATCGCATCGGCGTGGTCATAGGTGATGCGTCCAGCGGCATAATCGATGTCCATCACGCTGTCGATGATCGCGCAGGACGTCGAATTCGGGTCCTTGACCACATAGCTGATGGTGTTGGTCGCCTCATCGAAAAAGGCTGTGACCTCGGGTATGACGGTCATGTCGACGGGAAAATCGGTCATGTCGTGATCCTTTCTAGGCGTTGGCGGCGCGGGGTGCGCGCGCTGTGGTGATGCCGCGGGCCAGCAGGATACCAGCCAACAGGGCACCGACAAAGATGAAGACAGACGCATCGCCCGTGCCGATCGCAGGCAGCGCGCCGCCGGGACAGAAGCCCGCGATGCCCCAGCCGATCCCGAACACGGCGGACCCGCCCAGCAGGCGCACGTCGATCACGCGGCTGGTCGGCAGGTGAAAGCGGTCCTCCAGCACGGGCATCGGTCGCTTCAGCACGAAACGGTAGCCCAGGAAGGTCACGATCACCGCCCCGCCCATCACCAATGCCAGACTCGGGTCCCAGGTTCCGGCAAGGTCGAAGAAGTTCAGCACCTTGGCCGGATTCGCCATGCCGGAAATCGCGATGCCGACCCCAAAGATCAGGCCGGTCAGATACAGGCTCAGGTAACGCATGGATCAAGCTCCGATCACGTGGCGAATGACGTAGACGGTGGCGGCGGTGGCGGCCATGAAGGTCACGACAGAGGCGGCCGATCGCGGCGACAGACGCGCCAGCCCGCAGACCCCGTGGCCCGACGTGCAGCCCGACGAGAACGTGACGCCGACGCCGACCAGCAAACCGCCGACAACCAGCGCCGTCGTGGAGACCGGCACATCGACCGCCGGCATGGTGCCGGTCAGCGCGAGGACCAGCAGCGGACCGCTGATCATGCCCAGCAGCAGGATCGCCCGCCAGGTAAAGTCGGACCTGTTGCCCGGTGCGATCAGCCCCGTCAGGATGCCCGTCGCCCCGAAGATGCGGCCATGCAGGCCCATCAACAGCACGGCGGACAACCCGATCAGGGCACCGCCACCCAGCGATTGCAGGGGGGTAAACGCGGTCTCCATCATTTCACCGGGCAGGTGTTGAGTCCCAGCAGGCCATACAGCGGGCAAAAGCGGAACAGCGCCGTCCCAACCATCACGAGGCCGACGATCGTCGCCAGCGTCACCACGAGGGTGCCGTGAAAGACGGCGATAGGCGCGATCCACGCCAGAGCGAGCAGGACAACCCCGAGCACAAGGCGGAGGGCGCGGTCGGTCTTAC